>JAGBZZ010000333.1 GCA_017652965.1 Clostridia bacterium
AGCTATGACCCCGAGGAAATGCCGATCCTGTATTTTGAAAAAGCGCCGCATCGCATTCTGCGCCTTGAGGCGGACGGAGGCTATAGCGAGATGGCGTATGAGCCCCTGGGCGACGGGCTTTATCGGCTCGACGGTCGTCAGGATCCGATAAAGCCCGTCGCCCAGGGGCTCATACGCCATCTCGCTATAGCCTCCGTCCGCCTCAAGGCGCAGAATGCGATGCGGCGTTTTTTCGAAATACAGGATCGGCATTTCCTCGGGGTCATAGCCGATGACCAAAAGCATTATCAGCATCCGCCCGTCGGCAAGGTACCCCGCACGCAGGCAGATCTCGTTGTCCCCCTCAGCATAGACCGGAAGTGCGCCCGCACGGCGAAGCAGATCGATCAGCTGGCGCTTGCGGCTTTCACACAGGAAGGAAAAGCCCTCGGCATAGAAGAAGTTGGATTTGGGGTCACCCGCAAAGGTGAAGGTGTGCTTCCCTCCTCCGCGCTGAAGCGCCGTCACCGCAGGGGCAAGCAGCTCAATATCCACACCGTTTTTGCGGTAGCACCAGGAAAGCGTTTCGGTGCGGCTGTCGTTTGGTGTCAGGCGGCGCGCATTCTTCTGCACTGTCCCGGTTTCGTCAAGCGTTCCGTCAAAGCTTTCGCCGATCGGGGGACGTTCAAAATCCGAAACAGTAACGCCTACCTCATCCGCAAATCCGCGTGCCGCAAGATCGGCGGCCGCCTCGGCCGTGGCAAAGACAGAGCCGCCGTCAAGGATCGCGCGGATCTCGCCGTCGGTCATATCTCTGACGATATCGCTTTCGATAAAGGTCGCCGCGGCGGGTGCATCGGTAAAATAAAAGGGGATGCCCAGCCGCTCAAGCGCGTAGCTGACCCAAAAGTTAGAATGGTATTCGTAAATGCTTTTCGGGAAATAGACGTGGCTCTCCTGGATCTGGAAGCGCGAGCCTGCGCCCACAAAGCGGATGCCCTCACTGATCGTGGCAAGCTCGTTATAGAAGGCGGCATGCTTTGCCAGGATATTGCGGAAAGCCACACCCGAGGAGGGCTCCCAGCTCCGCAAACGGGTGATCCAATGCTTCGCCCCGCGAAGCCCTTCTAAGATCGAGGCGGTATAGTGCGCGTGCAGATAGCGCGCATTTTTCGCGTAACGGTTAAAGGGGACGGTATCGGTCTCGGAGAGGCAAATGTCAATGCCGTATTTACGGCACTTTGCCCCGCTGGTGGCGGCGCGGCGCATGGTATCCGAGATCTGCCGTGCGGAGATTGGGGTGTAGACGCCGTTCGGCACGCGGACAACGGTGGGATTACCGCGCCCCGCAAAGATCGGATTGGTAAGCGTAACGGTGTCGCACTCGTCCCCCGTCGTACAGTTGATCCCTTGTATGGTAGGATCGACCGCATCGATCGCCGCACGGATCTCGGTGACGGCATCCACAAGCCCCACCCTCTGCAGGCGATCAAACGAGGCAGTCAGCGGATCATCCGATCTCGGGTGCGCCTTGATGTGCGCAAGAAGCTCCTCGCGCGTCATGTCGGTACGGTTTTCGGCATTGAATGCCGCCATATGCAAGGGGCAGGCACACCCCTCGGCGGGGCGTAGCATCACGCGGAAGTCATCATCCAGCATAATGACCTTCGGATGTTCCTCGGCAACGCGGCCGATGGCCGAGGAAAGATACGCAACCGTCCGCTTATCCAGCGGACAATAGGAGTTGAAGGGGGTGCCGGTGGTAAAGCCCACCATCAGCTGAAAGGGCGCGGGGGTGATCGTACCGGTGTGCCCGAGGGTGGATTGTACCAGAACGCCAGAGGGCACGCCGCGTGCCGCAAGCGCATCGCGATAGCGCGCATAAATGCGAGAGAATATCTCCGCCTTGTCAATGACGGGATCCCCCTCCGGCACAAGTGTCATCATAAACAGCGGGCAGGTGGTAATGCCTCTTTCGTATTGGTCAACAAGATCCGCGATCCGCTCCTCAAAATGATCCTCAGCCAGCGGAGTGATCGAATATACGTGTTCCATTTACCTTCCCCCTCTTCGATCTTTTTCCCCATTATAGCACGCCAGATACACCATTGCAAGAGGTTGGGGGAATTAAAAAAGGACGGATTCTACAAAACAGTAACCCCCCGTTTTGATCAAATCCATCCACTAATGATATACACGCTAAAGCGCGATGATATGCCATGGCTTTTGCAATGGATAAAAAAAGAACGAAGCGAATGCTTTGTTCTTTTTTGCCTAAGAGCGACTAAAAGGTGCGGAAAGTGGGGTAAGAACGACTAAAAGTACACCGGGAAGCTGCTCGATAAATTGGGATTTAATGACCTATTGGCTTAGTTAAAACAAATATATTGTCTTTTGAGTCTCCATCTTCGGATTTAATAATTACATAATTATCTGCAATTATAATGACAGGCATGTACTGACAATTCAGATGAGCTATAGCTTCTTCGTACGGACAAAATTCTCCCTCTATTTTGGATAGAGAAATAACGTATACATCTTTGGATATATTAAAATGCATATTTAAATTACCGGCATTACACCTATATTGAATAAAGTTGCTTTTAATAATATTTTCAACATCGTGAGAAAATCTCAACAAGGCATATTCTCTTTTTTTAGAATTTGCAAATTCATAAATTAGGCGTTCTTTCTTTTCTCGAACTATATAAGTATTAAGAAAATTCAATTCTAACGCATTATCCATATAATTTCCTCTTTTACTTGCACAAGTTCTTATTTATTGATAAAAATATTATATCATACTTCCGCAAATAAATCAAGGCGTAAGCCTTGTATATCATCCGCAACTTGTAGCGGTATGGAATCAGAGCAACGGTCTGAATGGAATCACGGCAACGCCGTGTATGGCATCAAGCCGCAGGAAAGATGCACGCTGGCGCGTGATAATCAAGCGTGAGTGAGTCCGTGCTTGCACGAGGGAACCACGCGCCGATTGCTCTGCGAGTGTTCCGTCAAAGACGGAACGTAGCACGGAGTGCCACCGTGCAAACGGTGAGCGAGCACGAGCATGAGATACAGCCCC
>JAGBZZ010000334.1 GCA_017652965.1 Clostridia bacterium
GCGCAGTCGGTTGGCGTTTCCATGGGGCTTTCCCGTACCTCTCTTTACAAGCTCTGTATCGAGGGCTTTGGCATGGGGATGGGGGAATATATAAGAAAGATGCGAGCCGATGAAGCAGTGCGCCTCCTTCAAATGACCGACCTGCCGCTTTTCCGTGTGGCAGAGCGGGTGGGGCTTGCAACGCCCGTACGTCTCTCGCGCCTTTTGAAGGCCGAAACCGGTATGACGGCAAAGGAGATACGCAAGCAGAAGGCGCCCGCTGATGTGTAGGAGCGATTTTCGGAAGGACATGCATTCTCGTTCCGCTTATTTCCTGCGCGCCCCTGCGGACATACAAGAAAAAGGGCAACCGCCGATACGCGGTTGCCCTTTTTTGCTTTCCCGTAAGCCTTACCGCTTACTGTTGTATCCTGCCGAAGTTTTCGTAGGCCTCACGCATGGCGGCCTCGCGTGCGCTTCTGCCTGCCTCCCAATCCGAGATAAAGGTATTGGTGCCGGAGAGGACACAGTTACGGATAATGTTGGTATACCCGACAAAGCCCTCAAGCCCTGTGGGCTCGGCCAGCTTGCGGCCGTCGCACCGCATGACGCCCTCACGCACGTAGTTCAGCATTCTCACCTGGCCAACGCTGTTGGCCATATTCTGCTTCAGCTGCAGCCCCTCCTCAAAGTAAAGGCGCATGACCTCACCGCTCCCCTCGGTCTGCATTTGCAAAAAGGCCGAGCATTCGGAAAAGAGATCACTGTTGATCAGAATACAGCCGGCAAGGCAGTTGGAGGTACTGACACGGTAGACCGCCCCCAGGTCATCATACTCGCCCTTCGGCGTGGGGATCACCCCATAGATATCGTCGGCATCCTGGATCAGCGCCCCCTCCATCGAGGCGATGGAGTTACCGATGGTAAAGAGCGAGCCGCCCGCCGCAAAGTGATGGATGCATCCGGTTTCCGGCCTTACCATCTGGTCATAGTTGAAGACCACGCTGTCATCGTTCTGCCAGGCGATCATCTTGTCAATGAAGTTGTGGATCTCGGTCAGGGTCTCGGCACCGGCCAGCTTCAGCATACCGTCCTCGCCAAATTCGGTCGGGTGCAGGCCGGCCGAGCCGACAAGCCCCATGAACATATAGCCGTTAGAGACGATACCATAGGTATCCTCGGCGTTAAAGCCGTCCCCCTTGCCCGTGTAGGCGTACTGGGCACGCTCAAACATATCGTCCATCGACCACCAGCCCTCGTCGATATCGTTATACAGGGTCTCGATTCCCCCCTCCACGGTGAAAAGCTCGTCATACATCGAGATGTTGACAAGCACGGGAGAGGCACAACGGATGATCTCGATCCAGTAGTCACTGCACAGGGTATAGATGCGCTCGTCCGACCAGGACTGCTGCTTCATCATATCGAGATACCAGGATTCATGCGTGAAATCAAAGTAGTTCGGGCCTACCTCCTTCTCATAGGCATTATAGAGATAGCCGCGCACTGCCGCACGGTTTAAGGAGCCCATCATATGCGATACGATATCCGGGGCATCGTCAAGATCCGAGAGGGCGTAGTTTTCGATATGGATATCGATATCCGCCCATTTGACGTTAAAGCTTGTGGGGGTATAGATCACGTTCAGGCCGGTCTTCTCGGCGATCTCGCTGTTGCGGTTGTAGACCTCGGCAAACACGGCGTTGGTGGCGTACTGATCGTACTCCTCCTCGTCCGGGCCCTTGGCAAAGAGCATCGGGCTGTAGGCACCCGACTCCATAATATCGCGGTACAGCTCTACGTCCTGTACCACACGGATGGTAACCCCCGAACGGTCAATATTGTCGACCAGCGGCCCCTCGATCACGGGGGCGGTGGTCACGTCCCCGCCGCCGTCACCGCTTGTGGTGCCGGCAGGAGTGGTCACATCGTCACTGCCACCGCAAGCAAACAGCATCGGCAAAAGGAGCGCGAGCAAAAGTGAAAGGCAAAGCAGTCTCATTTTCATAGTATCATCCTCCCGGGTAGATCGGGGAGGTGTATCCCCTCCCGTTTTACTTAATTATAAAGACACGCGGACGGTTTGTCAATACGCCCTCTCTTTCCCATTTTATTTTTGGTTAGAATACACAAACGGTGACTGCAGGACACGGAAATTTCGACGATGTGTTTTTCTGCAAATGAAGAAAAGGCCCTTCCTCAGAAGAGCCTTCTCTTTCTTTAATGGGTCAATCCTTAGGCGCGTACGCCTCGTATGACTGGCGGATGGCCTCCTCACGTGCCTTGACACCGGCCGCCCAATCGGACGAGAAGGTGTTGGTGCCGTTCAGCACGCAGTTACGGATGATAACGCTATAGCTCACGTACCCCTCAAGGTTCTGGGGCTCGGCCATTTTCAGCCCGTCATGGCGCATAATGCCCTCGCGCACGTAGTCCAGCATTCTCACCTGGCCAACGCTGTTGTCCATGTTGTTTTTCAGCTGCAGGCCCTCCTCAAAGTAGAGGCGCATGACCTCGGTGCTACCCTCGGTCTGCATTTGGGCGAAGGCCGAGCACTCGGAGAACATGTCGCTGTTGATCAGAATACCGCCGGCCAAGGGGTTGGAGACGCTAACCTTATAGGTGGGGCCGAGGTCGTCATACTCCCCCTTCGGGGTAGGCAGCACGCCGTAAATATCGTCGGCATCCTGGAGGAGCGCCCCCTCCAGCGAGGCAACGGCGTTGCCGATGGTAAAGAGCGAGCCGCCCGCGGCAAACTTGTGAATACAACCGACCTCCTTCGGCAGCATCTTGTCATAGTTGAACCAGACGCTGTCGTCATTCTGCCAGGAGATCATCTTGTCAATGAAGTTATGGATCTTGGTCAGCACCTCGCCCGTGCCCTGCACGATCTTGCCGTTTTCATCAAACACGCAGGGATGGAGGCCCGAGGTCTGGACAAGGCTTTGGAACTGATAGGAATTAGAAATAAGACCGAAGGTATCCTCCTGGTTGAAGGCAGAACCGCTCCCCTTGCCCTCATAGGCCATGGCGGCACGCGAAAACAGATCGTCCACCGACCACCAGCCGTCGTCGATATCCTTATACAGCTGCTCAATGCCGCCCTCTACCTCGAAAAGATCGTTATACATCGAGATATTAACGAGCACCGGGGAGGCACAACGGACAAGCTCGATCCAATAGTCGCTGCACATCACATAGATGACCTCATCCGACCAGGAGTCGTTCTTCATCATATCGAGATACCAGGACTCATGCGTAAAATCAAAGTAGTTCGTCCCGCACTCATCCTCGTAGAGGTTGTAAAGATACCCAAGCACCCCCGCCTGCGAAAGAGAGCCCTTCATATGCGACACGATATCCGGGGCATCGTCCATATCCGAAAGGGCGTAGGCCTCAATATGCGTGATGATATCCGCCCAGGCGCGCTCGAAGGTCACAGTGGTGTATTCCACCGCAAGGCCGGTCTTTTCATAGATCTCATTGTTGCGGTTGTAGACCTCGGCAAAGACGGCGTTGGTGGCGTACTGATCGTACTCCTCCTCATCCGGGCCCTTGGAGAACAGCAGCGGGCTGTAAGCGCCCGACTCCATCACGTCACGGTACAGCTCGGTATTCTGTACGACACGGATGGTCGTACCGGTCAGGTCAATATTATCGACCAGCGGCCCCTCGATCACGGGGGCTGTGGTCACGTCCCCACCGCCGTCACCGCTTGTGGTACCGGCAGGAGTGGTCACATCGTCACTGCCACCGCAAGCAAACAGCATCGGCAGAAGGAGTACAAACACAAGGGAAAGAGAAAGAAGCCTAAGTTTCATAAGTACCTCCCAAATATCGGGGAACGGTCGCCCCCTTATGCGTTTATTATAGAACC
>JAGBZZ010000335.1 GCA_017652965.1 Clostridia bacterium
ATGGAATCCGCCGGTGGCGGTATGGAATCAGAGCGAAGCGATGAATGGAATCAAGCCGACGAACATGCAGCCCCAAAGGGGCTGATGCCATACCTTTCGCGGCGCGAATGGATTCCATTCCGTCGCGCCGCGACGGATGCCATACCAAGCCTCCTTCGTCGGCTTGGATAAAAAGCGCGTCGCGCTTTTTATGCCCGCTGAACGGGGCCTAGCGCGGCATAATCAAACCCATAGGTAGGCCCGGTCATGTCGGCTGACAGCCCAACGACTGCCTCGTACTCGGCAGGCTCGAGGGTGGCGGCAAGCTCGGCCTTGATGCTGTCGCGGAGGGTGTAGTCGCAGGCCACGGCATCGGCCATGACGGTGGTGTGATCGTAACGGAGGAAGTTGTGGGTCTCAAGCGAGGTCTTGCAATAGCCAAGGCGCGGGCGGGGGCCCCAATCACCCTGCTTGTTGACGTACCAATCCTCGACTGCACCGTCGTTGATCATGATCGCGGGGTTGACGTCACCCGTGATGTTCTTTGCGGCATCCATATAGGGCGTGCCGCCAAGCAGAACGTTGTTCTCGATCACGCAGAAGGCGGGGGCACGGCGCAGGCGCTCCATCGAGCCCAGCTCCTCATAGGTAAGGGTGACCTTGCCGTCCTCGGGCACGGTGAAGGTGCGGCCGGGGATCTCGACCTCCTCATACTTCTCGTTAAGGACGATGTAGGGCGGGATCATGATCTCGGCGCCGGCGGGGGCGGCGTAGGAGGTGAAGGTCTTGCCTGTCGGGCGGGCGGGCAGGTAGAAGTACTTCACGCGGTAGTCCGAATGCTTCAGGGCATCCAGGATCACGGCCGTGCCGTACAGATGGTTGATGTAGGCGGGGTCGATGCGCTCACGGGCGGCCGCGTCGGCCTCTCCGAGATAGGCAAGGATCTCGTTTTCCTTCATGCCGTCCCACCAGTGACCGGCCAGGGACTGCGAGGCAGTCTCGTTCTCGCCGCGCGGGCCGTAATCCATCGTGTACAGCTCTTCTCTGCCGGGCTTGACAAACTCATAGCGGCGGGCAGGACCCTCTGCCGAATGCTCTTTTCCGAAGAAGTAGTAGAAGAGGGGCGACTGGTTGATGTTGTCGCCCTGGCCGATGACCAGGACGTTGCCCTCGTCACCCGCCTTGGATTTGGCGCGTGCCACCTCCCAGGGATCACGGAAGACCATCAGGTTACCGAAGCAGACGTTACCCATACCGGTAGAGGAATACCAGCCCTTGTGATGGTTACACTTGGAGCCGAGGGTCGAGACGATGTTATAGTAGGCATAGTTACCGCCGTTCATCGTATCGTTGTAGACGGCGTTGTGGGTCTCGTTGAACATATGGAAGAGGTTATAGCGGATGTGGTTACCGCGGGTCGAAGGGCCGCTGGAGTAATACATACCGCCGTCCACCACGTCGGCAGAGCCACCCTCAAAGCGGTTGTATTCGACAATACACTCGGAAGCATTGCCCGCGTTCATGCAGGTATTGCGGAAGTAGTTATGCGAGATCACCACGCGACAGCCCGACATGGAAAGCGCGATCTGGCGGGTGGGCTTGGCATCGTGGAAGAAGCAGTTCTGCACGATGTTGAGGGTCGGGGTCAGGGCATCGTGGCTCTTCTTATCGAAGAAGCGGATCATCGATGTATAGGCGGCCGAGAAATCCGAATAAAGGACGGCGCAACGGGCGCACTCCAGGATCTCCAGATTCTCGCGCTTGGTATTGGCGACCTTCAGATGCTGCAGAACCACGTTGCGGCACTCCTTCAGCGAGATGCCCGAGGCACCCGAGCCATCCACACCGATGCCGTCAAAGATGGCATGGTTCAGCTTTTCGCAGGTGATGGGGGCAAATTCCTTGATGTTGGAGATCCCCATCGAAGCGCCCGCGAAGGCGGCCTCGTTCTTCGGATACAGGTAAAGGATGCCGGTCTCCTTATCGTAGAACCACTCACCCGGCTCGTCCAGCGCCTCAATGGCGTTGAAGAGGTAGAAGGTGTTGCGGCTGGCGGGAGAGTTGCCCGAATGCTTACAGCCCCAGACGTTGAAGGTACGGGACTTCAGCGAATAGTAGCCGCGCTGGCCGCGATAGGTATAGGGGCCCTCGGGATCGGGCACAAAGCCGCCGAGAAGCGGGGTCTTCTCCTCGGTATCCCCCTCGGCATAGTGCGAGAAGTCACGTCCCTCGGTCTTGTCGGCGAGGTTATAGTAGCCGAACTCCCAGCCCTCAAAGGTAGAGCCGTAATACCAGATGTTGCCGGTGTTGACCCAGGAAAGCAGGAACTGTGCCCGCTCCTCGGCGGTCGGATCGGGGAATACGCGGCCGGTGGCCTTTTCGTAGTTGTCAAGGCCGTTCAGAAGGCGGACCTCCCACCCGATGTTGTGCTTAAGATCACCGCCGAAGTCCCTCTCGGCACGCTCGACCCACGTCCAGTAGAGGTCGGAGCCGTCACGCGCGGTGACCGTGCCGGAGTCATAGGGATGGGTGAAATACAGAAGCTCATGGATATTGGCGGAGGAATTGGGGTAGCGCGCCAGGGTGTACTCCTCCCCACCGACGTACAGGCAGGGCGGCCCCTCACGCAAGGGACGGATGGCGGGGATATCCGCATCGGTCAGCCCCTGCTCGGCAAGGGTGGTGCAGATGACCTTGCCCTGCGCCGCCTTCGGCAAACGGGCGGCCACCGGGTCGGTTGCCGGATCGGCCACGCGCCAGAGGGCGGGGGCGGTGGAAAAGCTTGTGTTGGTGGTAAAGGTCGCCCTTTCACCGGGGGCGGAACGCACAACAAGGGGGGCGCCTGCGCGGCCGCTATGCTCGACCGTCAGCTCGATAGGCTCGGTGACGGGGTAGCTGCCACCGCGGAAGGTGACGGTGGCACCGCCCGCTTTTTTGACGCGGGCAAAGGCGGCGGCGGCCGTCTTCAGCGGAGCCTCCCTCGTACCGGCGGCACTGTCGTCCCCATCCGGGGCTACGAAAATCTCAAGCGATGCCGAGGCGGGATAGGCGGCGGGATCGATAGGATCCAGCACCGTGACCTCCTTGGGCAGGGCATCACGGGTGATTTTGAAGCGTGCCTGAAAGCTTTCGGGCGACATGGTAATCGGTACACGGCCGCGCAGATCGTAAAGCGTTTCGGGCAGATTAAGCTCGTAAAGGTTAGCGGAAGGATATTTGCTCATAGCTGATCTCCTTGCTTCTCCATATGGATTTTTTGGGGGGATACCCCCCAAGTCCACTATACGGAAAACGCGTGGGAATGTCAAGCCCCACGCGTTTTTGTTCACGATTTGTTCATATTTGCGAGGAATCCTCAGGCCTCTGACAGCTGCATGGCCCATCGCCCGCGCCTGACCAGCACGGTACCGATCATCGCCTTTAGGACATCTGCAAAGGTGCAGATGGCGTAAACCGCAAGGATCGGAATAGCGGTAAAGGAGGAAAGCAGGAAGGCCAGAAGAACGTTCACCGACCAGATAAAGACCGAGTCGAGGAAGAAGATGACCACCGTGCTACCGCCCGAAAGAATGGTAAAGTAGCAGCCGTTCAGATACCCGAGAAGCGGGGAGGCGGCCGCGCGGATCAGGATAAACCGCGAGGCAAGAAGCCGCACCGTATCGGTGGCCTCATAAAGCAGGGGGAAGAAGGGGGAGCCGACGGCAAGCAGGATGCCGCAGATAATGCCCATCCCAAGGGTAAAGGCGATCAGCTTGCGCGAGGCATCCCGCGCCGCCGCGGTATCCCCTGTCCCGAGGATATGCCCAAGCAGGATCGCGGTAGCCGAGCCCGCCGAGATGAAGAGATAGGTGAAAAGATCGCATATCGTGCCCGCGATGTTCAGCGAGGCAAGCGTATCCCCGCCGCGCACCGCATAGGAGGCAAGGAGGGTGGCAAGCCCCATCGCATAAAGCCCCTCGTTCATCATCAGGGGCATGCCCTTGATAAGAATACTTCTGGCAAGCGCCTTCGGGATCCTCGGTGAGGCGTACGCCCCACGGATAAACTCGCACCTTGCCTTGTGGCAATGGGTGTAGATCACCACTGCCGCACACTCCACCACGCGGGAAATGACGGTGGCAAGCGCCGCCCCCCGTACCCCGAGGGCGGGCGCACCGAGGTGACCGAAGATCAGCACCCAGTTGAGGGCGAGATTGGTAAGCACCCCAAAAAGGGCGGCAAGCATCGGCGGGACGGTATTCCCCGTCGCGCGCAGAGTACCGCCGTAGACCTGTGCCACGGTGTAGGGGATCAGGGCAAGGATCATAATGCCGAGATATTCCCTTGCAAACGAAAGGATCACGGCAGGGTCGCTTCCCTCCCCCTCATGGAGATAGAGCGAGATCAGGCTATCCCCGAAGAGTGAGAAGACGAAAAGCCCGACGGCAAGGATGACAGCGCCGACATACCAGGTGAAGCGGAACACGTCCCGCACACCCTCGCGGTCGCGGCGGCCGTACGCCTGTGCCGCAAAGATCCCCGCGCCCGACACCATCCCGAAAAGGCACCAGTTGAAGACGAAAAGAAGCTGATTGACGACCGAGACACCCGACATTTCAGCCGTGCCGAGAGGCCCTGTCATCATATTGTCAAGAGAGCTTATGAGATTGGTGATGAGATTTTGCGCAAGGATCGGCATCATGACCGCAAGCACCCGCTTGTAGAAGGCCCTGTCACCGATTAAGGATTTGAGCGTAAGCATAGATCTACTCCGTTTTTTCCTCCTCAAAGCTGTACGGGGCCAAGAGAAGCATAGTCAAAGTCATAGGTCGGGCCGCACACGTCGGCATCCAGCGAAAGGATCGCCTCATACTCGGGCTTTTCCAAAACGGCGGCAAGCTCGGGTCTTATCTCCTCGCGGATGCGGTAATCACAACCGACGGCGTCGGCAAGCACGGTGCGGTGGTCATAGCGCAGGAAGTTATGCTCCTGCCGCGTTGTCCGGTAATAGCCAAGGCCGTGGCGGTAGGTCCAGACGTCGTTAAGGTCGGCATATCCCTCGCGATCCAGATTGTCGCTGATCATCTCCTCCTCGTCCACGTCCCCGATGATATTCTGCTCCTCGTCCATAAGGGGGGTGCCGCCGAGAAGGATATTGTTCTCAATGACGCAATAGGCGGGGGCACGGCGGATGCGCTCCATCGCCCCAAGCTCCTCATAGGTGAGGGTGATCCTGCCATCGGCGGGAACCGTGACGGTATGCGCCGCCACCTCCACCGTGCGATAGGCACTGTCAAGGTAGGCGTAGGTCGGGATCAGGATCTCGGTGCCTGCGGGGGCGGCCGAGGAGGTATAGCTCTTCCCCGTGAGCCTTGCGGGGAGATAGAAGTACTTGACGCGGTAGTCGGAATTTTCAAGAGCGTCCAATACCACCGCCGTCCCGTAAAGGTGCATCACGTAGGCGGGGTCACCGGTCGCAAAGACGGCGGGGTCATGCTCACGGAGGTAGGTCTTGACCTCGCCCGCCTTCATGCCCTCCCACCAATGGCCGGCAAGCGACTGTGCGACGGGCGTCCGGGCGCCCGCCTCGCCGTAATCCATGGTGTAAAGCTCCGGGCGCCCCTCCTCCCCAAAGCGGTAGCGGCGCTTGGAGAGGGCGGCATGCTCGTTGCCGAAGTAGTAATAGAAGAGGGCGGACTGGTTGACACTGTCCCCCGTGCCGACGGCGGTCACCTCATCCCCACCGTGGGACGAGGCACGCGCCACCTCCCAGGGGTCACGGAAGACCATCAGATTACCAAAGCAGACGTTGCCCATCCCCGTAGAGGAATACCAGCCCTTGTGACGGTTGGTCTTGGAGCCGAGGGTGGAGACGATGTTGTAATAGGCGTAGTTGCCGCCGCACATGGTATCGAAATAGATGGCCTGGTGGGTGGCGTTGAACATATGAAAGAGGTTGTAGCGGATGTGGTTGTTGCGCACGGCAGGGCCGCTGGCGTAATACATGCCGCCGTCCACCACGTCGGCAGAGCCACCCTCAAAACGGTTGTATTCGACGATGCACTCGGAGGCGTGGAGGCTGTCGATGCAGGTATTGCGGAAGTAGTTGTGCGAGATCACCACGCGACAGCCCGAAAGGTTGACGGCAAGCTGACGGGTGGGCTTTGCATCGTGGAAGAAGCAGTTCTGCACGACGTTCAGGCTTGGGCGACACGTGAAGTGGGCTTCCCTGTCGTTAAACTGCATCATCACGGTGGCAGAGGCCGAAAAATCCGAATAGAGGACGGCACAGCGACGGCACTCCTGCATCAGGAGGTTTTCCTTCTTGGTGTTGGTCACGCGTAAATGCTGCAGGACAAGGTCAAGGCACCCCTCAAGGCGGACGCCCGCCTCGCCCGAGCCGTCCACCGTGATCCCGTCTATGACCGCGTGCGAAAGCCCACGGCAGACAAGCGGCGCAAACTCCTCACGGCTGGACGAGCTGAGCGCCCCGCCAAAGAAGGTAGCCTCGTCCTTCGGGTAGACGTAAAGGATGCCTGTATCCCTATCGTAGAACCATTCGCCCGGCTCGTCCAGCGCCTCGATGGCGTTGAAGAGGTAGAAGGTGTTGCAGCCTGCGGGCGAGTTGCCCGAATGCTTGCAGCCCCAGTGGTTGAAGTTTTTGGACTTCAGCGAATAGTAGCCGCGCCGGCCGCGGTAGGTATACGGGCCGTTTTCATCCGGCACAAAGGCACCGAGAAGCGGGGTCACCTCATCGGTATCCTCTCGGCATAGTGCGAAAAATCCTGCCCCTCGGTCTTGTCGGCGAGGTTGTAGTAGCCGAACTCCCAGCCCTCAAAGGTCGAGCCGTAATACCAGATGTTTCCGGTATTGACCCAGGAAAGCAGGAAGGCGGCGCGGTCGGAGGCGGTCGGGTCGGGGCGGTAGATGCCCTGCACGTTTTCAAAATTGTCGTAGTTATTGAGAAGGCGGATCTGCCAGCCGACGGTATGCTCACGGTCCCCGCCGAACTCCCGCTCGGCACGCTCGACCCATGTCCAGTAGAGGTCAGAGCCGTCCCGCACCGTCACCGTGCCGGTATCGTAGGGCACAGAGAAAAAGAGCAGGTCATGGATGGTGGCAGAGGAATTGGGGTAACGGGCAAGGGTATACTCCTCCCCGTTCAGGTAAAGGCTTGGCGGCCCCTCCCGTTTCCAGCGGATGGGGGGGATATCCTCATCGCGCAGTCCCTGCGCGGCAAGGGTGGTGCAGATGACCTTGCCCTGCGCCGCCTTTGGCAGGCGGGCGGCCACCGGGTCGGTTGTCGGGTCGGCCACACGCCAGAGCGCCCTATCGGTGGAAAGCGGGGTGTTACCAGTCAGGGACACCTGCTCGCCGGGGGCGGCACGCAGGATAAAGGGGGCATCGGCGCTTCCGCTATGCTCCTCCGTGAGGAGAAGCGGCGCGGAGGTGGCGTAGCTGCCGCCGCGCAGGGTCACCGTGACCCCACCCCTGCCCGCGGCGCGGGCAAGGGCGGCGGCGGGGGTGCGCAGGGGGGCATCCTTCGTGCCGGGGGCGCTGTCGTCACCATCCGGGGAGACAAAGATCTCGGCAGAGGCAGAGGCGGAAAGGGCGGCGGTATCCACGGGCGATAGCACCGTGACCTCCTTCGGCAGGGCGCCACGCGTCAGCAAAAAGCGGGCGCGGGCGGCCTCGGCCGACATGGTCGCAGGGACGCGGCCACGCAGATCCTCCTGCCCTGTCGGCAGGTTCAACTCATACAGATATTGCTTGGAAGACTGGCTCATCTTTCTCTCTCCTTTCGGTATGGCAATAGCCTGGGAGTAACAGTTATGCTTGTTTGGTATAGTTTTGTTTACTTCCGCCTCAGCGGAGCAGAAATCGATGCGAGACGGGGGACGAAGGTGAAAACGCCACAGTGCGGCGTTTTCTCGAAGCGAAGTCCTCGCCACAAGGAGTTGAAGGAGAGGGCTACGCCCCGACGCGCAACGACTATGTGGCAGGACAGGGCACGTTCCCCGACCAAAGCCCGCTACGAAGGGTCTCGCGGAGCAGAAACGGATGCAGAGCTAGGCGCAAGGCACCCGAAGCGCCGACGGCG
>JAGBZZ010000336.1 GCA_017652965.1 Clostridia bacterium
CTGGGATGCCGCCAAGGTGATCGAGAAAAACCGTGCCTTCTTTGACGAGACCTTCGATGCTTTGCAAAGCGAGCATCTGGAGTACGGCCTGCACGGCCTTCAGCACGGTTACTTTGTCGATGGCAAGCTTCACGACGAGAAGTATACCTATCCCCATACCGTGAAGAACGAGAAGGGCGAGTGGATCCGCCTGCCGCGTGACTTCGGTGAATTCGAGCGGATGATCACCCTCTTGTTTGAGATCTACAACGACTGGGGCTTTAAGAAGCCCTTGCGCGTGTGGGAAAGCGGCAACGGCTGCTTCGGCACGCCCGATACCGACTATAACAGGGAGTTTGCCCGTATCCTTCACCGCCACGGCATCGGAGTCTGGGAGTGGGGCTGCTGGCCCGAGGATACGATGGTACGCGAGGATATGATCTATATCAATTCCTCGCTCGGCTTCGTCACGTGGAATGCCTACGACATTGACCCCTCGCTTCTCCCGAACTGCTTTGAGTCGGGCCGGCGCCCCGGCATCGTGCCGAACGTGTGCGGGCATCTGACCAACTTTATCCGCTTCCAGCCCGAAAAGAACTTTGAGCACGCCTCCGCGTGGGTCGACTACTTCCGCCGTATCACCGCTCCCTTCGGCGCGATGATCGCACGGGATAACGAGCAGTCTGCCTCTCAGGGTGTCTATGCGCGCTATGCCAAGGTCGACACCGTCGACGGCGGCTACAGGATCGATCTTGCCCCCGTGGATGCCGTCCGTACCGAGCTTGTGGAGGATGAGTTCTTCCTGGCACTTCGCACGCATGAATTGCCGAAAAACTGCACGGGTGGCCGCATTTTTATGCACGAATGTAAAGGAGACCATACAATTTATAAGATCGTCCGCGATGCCTCCTCTTCTGTAACTGTCAAAATGTAAGGAGATGCGCCATGAAAGATATGCTTGAAGATATCACCCTCCCTTATGCCGTATCCATCCGTGTTGACGACGTGGGCTGGCACAACGGTGCCGACGATCGCTTCATCGGCCGCCCGTCCCGCTCGGGCATTCCGCGCTTTCACCATCCGAGTGACGTGCAGGTCATCCATGAGATCGGCAAGGGGCTTGGCGTGACCATCCTTTGCTGCTTTGTAAACGGAGACTGGGACGTGAAGAACCGCCTGCGCGGTGTGCCGCACGTGACGTGGGACGAGGCAGGCTGGGATGCCGCCTCCAATATTGCGAAGAACCGTGCCTTCTTTGACGAGACCTTTGATATCCTCAACGGGAGCGATCATATCGAGCTTGCCGTGCACGGCCTGCAGCACGGCTATTACGAGAACGGCAAGCAGGTAGACGAGAAGTTCCTCTATCCCTTCCTCCGTACCGATGAGCGCGGGCATCTTGTGCGCGATCCCCTCCCTGCGGCCGAGCTTGACCGTATGCTGGAGCTCTTCTTTGAGATCTACAATGACTGGGGCTTCAAAAAGCCGATCTGTAACGTCTGGCAGGTGGGTAACGCCTGCTACGGCACGCCGGATGACGAATACAACCGCGAGTTTTCGCGCATTCTGAACCGCTACGGCATCGGTGCGTGGCAATGGGGCGGCTGGTCCGAGGACGTGATGGTGCGCGAGGGGATGATCTACCTCAATTCCACCCTCGGCTCTGTGACCTGGGATGCTTACGGCGTGGATCCCGGGATCCTCTATAACTATTTCGAGGCAGGCCCCCGCCCCGGCCTTCTGCCGAACATCCGCAGTCATCTGGCCAATTACATTCGCTATCAGCCCGAAAAGAATATGGAGTACGTGCCCGGGTGGATCGACTATTTCCGCCGCGTGACCTCCCCCTTCGGTGCTTTGCTTGCCAGAGACAATGAAGAGTCGGCCTCTCAGGGTGTCTACAAGGCCTATTCTAGGGTTGACCGCGTGGAGGGCGGCTGGCGCATCGACCTTTCGGGGGTGGATGCCGTGCGCACCTTCCTCGTGGAGGATCATTTCTACGTCGCCCTGCGTGAGCGCCGCCTGCCGAAGGCCTGTATCGGCGGCAAGCTCTCGGTGAAGGAGACGAGATCCGACCATGTCATTTACAGAATTGATCGCGACGCGTCACCCGTGGTGACCATCGAAATGTGAGGTGAGTGCCATGGCAGAGGTTATGAAGGTTTACGCCAATTTCCACACGCACACCACCCATTCGGACGGGATATTTACCCCGCAGGAGATGGCAAGGATGGCATTCGACGAGGGCTATCGCGCCCTTTCTATCACCGATCACGATACCTTTACCGGCAATGCCGAGGCTGCCGAGGCCTGCCGTGAGCTGGGGCTTGGCTTTATGCCGGGTATTGAGTTTTCGGCCAAGGGCACAAGCTTCAAGACCTGGTATCACGTCACCGCCTTTCATTTTGACCCGACCTACCCGCCGCTTGCCGAATATCTTGAACGCCTCAGCGCCCGTGAGACCCACCAGACCGAGACCCTCTTCCGTCGCGGCGTCGCGAACGGCTACATCAAGGGGGTTACCTGGGAGGAGGTGCGCGAGTACAATCGTGGCATCACCTGGCTTTGCAACGAACACGTTTTCCGTCTTTTGAAGCATAAGGGGCTTGCGACCGACCTTGACTATCCCGCCTATTTCGAGAACGTTTTCGGAAAGCATCGGAGCGAGGTTCCGCCGCTTTACGATTTTTTGCAGGTAGAGGAGATCATCTCGCTTGTGCATGCCGCGGGCGGTATCGTCCTGGCGGCGCATCCCGCCACCCAGCTTCATACCGTCCCCGCGCTGGCAGAGATCGGGCTTGACGGGCTCGAGGTCTGGCATTCGATGCTTTCGATCGAGCGCCGCCGCGAGGCCCTGACCCTGGCGCGTGACTATGATCTCTTCGTCTCGGGCGGTAGCGATCACGAGGGGCTTTGCGGCGGTGAATACAGCCGCTATGAGCATCCCGAGGAGACCGATTTCTATTTCCCGCCCCTCACCCTCGGTACGACAAAATTTTTCTCGGACGAGCTTCTTTCGGGGAAAAAGAGCGCCGACCGTCGCGATGCCTTCGATGCCCTCCTTGCCGATGAGAGCAATTGGGAGCGCGTCAAGTGATCCTTTCCCGCGTCTGTACTTAGCGAAAATGGCACAGGAGGCAGGGAATAGAGC
>JAGBZZ010000337.1 GCA_017652965.1 Clostridia bacterium
AGGAGTTCATCGAGGGCACGTGGCTACCCTACGCAAAGAGAAAACTAAGAAAGATTGCCGCATAAGGAGGAACAAAAGATGAAAACCGAATACTACCGCATTACCGCCTATCACGCCCCGGAAGGGCTCGCTATCATTGTTGACTCTTACGGTATGTTTGAAAAACTATGGGAATTCAGCAAGTACCTGATGGAACGTGGCTTCAATATCATTGCTGTTGACCGGGAGCAATACTTTGTAGAAGGCACTCTGGAAAAGGTGAAAGAACAGAGTCCAAAGTTGATGATCCAAGCCATAGGGAAAGACGAGCCAAAGACCTTCCCGAATACACCGTATGAGGATAAAGAGGGCGTTATGGTGCAGCTCGGTGATGCCATATACTTATCCAAAGTAGAGTGAATACCAAAAGCCGCCGCAACGGAACACCGAAGCGACGGCTTTTTTTATGTTAGCGAAATACGCGGCTTATATGTTCTTAATCACCACGCAAAAGCTTTTCTGTTATTCTACTGGCAAAAGAATTGTCGTACGGACACTACCGTGGTAATGCTCGCGTGCGCCACTGATCTCCTCGCCGTTTACAGTACGCGTCCAATCGGTGGTACGCACCCAGTAATTATAGGTGTATTTCGCATAGTCGCCGGTGCCGTTGCACTTGTCACCTTCAAAATTAGCTTTGGCCGTACCCCAGAAGCAGATCTTCGGATCAACGTACTGATAAAGCGCAAGGTCACCGCCGCTGACGCCGTGGTGCGTGACCTGAAGAATATCCGCCTCAAGCTCTGCACCGTAGAGGCCTGCGATGCGCTTGCAGGAGTCGTCGGTCATATCACCGAGGTACACGACCGTAGAGCCCCCAAGCGTAACGCGCCAACCGCTACTGGTAGTATTACCGCCCGTGAAGGCCTTAGGATCCTTATCCTCATGGGTGAAGAGGATCTCGATCTCGGCGCCCGCCACCGAATGCACCTCACCCGTACGGGGAATCCACCACTTGGTATCGGGGTAATAGAGATCAAGCACTCTTTCTACCTT
This sequence comes from Clostridia bacterium, assembly GCA_017652965.1. The sequence goes on from JAGBZZ010000337.1 coordinate 1,036, forward strand.
TGCGGCGCAAACGGCAAGACCATCAAAACCCTGGTACTCATAAATCGGCTCGTTCTTCATATCGAGCGATTCGTAATCAGGGAAATTATAGGCAACCGCCTTGAGGATGAGATCGTCCTTATACTTTTCAAGGAAGCTGACAAACAACAGCGAGTGGTCGGAATGGGCGTGGGTCAGCATCCAGAGCGAGATGACGGGCTTCTGCCCAGCGGGAGTAAGGCTTGTGAGGTGATCCCACATCTTATCCATCGCACCCGCGCGGTTGAGGTCACCGCCGTCCACGATCAGGAAGCTCCCGTCCTCAAGCTGCATCACATAGGAAGCAAGCTCATGATCCATGAGGGTTACGCTCGGGGTTATGTCGGGGTTCTTTTCGTAGGGCGCCGCCACGGCGGTCGGAAGCATTGCGCCCTCGGGGGTGACGGTAATATCCATTGCCGAAAGCGAGGGATAGAAGGCAAGATTCACAACACGCCCGCTTGCCGTATAGGTGGCAAACAGATTGCCGTTGATCGCATTCTCGGCATACAGCACGAAGCCGCGCTCGACAAGCAAATCGCGGTAGGCAAGATGCTCGGCCGCGCTCACGTCCGAATACGAAGCGGTATAGCTGTTATAGTTGGCGTAGTAGAGCGAGCCGTTATCAAGCGTGCCGTTTGTTGCAAGAAGCGGAACGCCCTCACCGACACCGAAATCGCATTTTGCACTTACGCCCGTCGGGATCTCGCCATCGTCCGAAACCGTGGCAAAGAGCGCAGAAAGCGCGGCGCGCAGGGCAACGTCGAAGTACGCGCTCACCACGATATCGTTGTCTGCGGCACCGATCGCGTAGCCGGTGTAGGAGGTGCTTGCGAGGAAATCGGCCGCCGCGGTCTTCCCCGCCGCGGTGGTGATGAGAATGCGGCGCCCCGTCACGGTAGCGTTATCCCTTGCCACCGTCAGCGTGATCCCGGTGCGCGCGGCAAGGGCATCGACATACTCGGTGACCTTGGCAAGGCGTGCCGTAGTCATACCTGCGGGTACAACCACCGTATAGTCCGCAATGCTTGCCGTCCTTGTGCCGCTCTTTTCAATCGAGAGCATAGCGGGCAGATAGAAGCCGTCGGCGTTGTCATCCTTACCGTCATCGGTCCCGTTGTCGGTGACCGAGGCAAGAAGCACGGTGAGTGCTTCGGCAAGTGCGGCGCTATCCTCAGCATATACGAGGATGCGCTCCCCCGATACCCCGATGGCGTAGGCAAGCCCCTTGGCGGCCGCATCGGCGGAGAATTCAATGGCATCGGCGCGCGCAGAGCCGTTTGTGATCAGGATCTCACGATCAAGGCGAAGCCCCGCATCACCGGCGGGCAAGAACGTTGCCCCCGTAAGGCTCGAAAGGCTGCTCGCAAAGGCCCCGACCGCATTGCGCA
>JAGBZZ010000338.1 GCA_017652965.1 Clostridia bacterium
GCCCAAGACCTTCGCGCGTGTCTTCCGCGAGGTGGCAGGCTGCACCCCACGCGAATATCGCAAGGCGCCCCATTGCCCTCCCCAAAAATAACGCTTGCGCGAGGGGGGGATCCCCTTTGTCAAGACAGAGTAGCGAAGGCTCAGCGACCGTAGCCTCCCCTGTGTAAGGGGCATACGAAACTTCGAAAATCAACCGACAGGGCAGATTTTTGATTAGTTGAGTTGTGCGGGCGCAGCGCAGCAGGGTGGCGAGGCGTAGCCGAGACGGGAGGGGTTGTGCCCTGCCGCAGTAAGGAACACGAATACGCAAGGAAAGAGCGCTTCGACCAAGCGTATTCTAACTTTTTTCCACGGTAGGGACACACTCCCTCACCCGCTCCGCGGGAGCTCCCTCTACACAAGGGAGCCTTTTGGTTTCAGCGCACCCGATGCTCGCGCAGGAAGGTAGCCACCGCTTTAGTCGGGGACGGCGGGTGAGCAAGCGAAAAGACCGCGGTGCGGTCTTTTCGTGCCGCGATACCCCACCGAGCAAGGAAAAATGAAGCGAGCGCTACGCCGAGCGCGCATTTTGACTATGCGAATGGGGTGGGCAGGCAACGCAGTATCGGGCAATTTATGCCCGCGAGGCAGAAACAAAAAAAGAGGAATTATGTTTCTCATAGTTCCTCTTTTTTGATTTGATCTTGGCGTTACTTTTCGGGGTAATGGCGGATCCGTTTTCGGATGCAATCGGCAATTTCGACGGCTTGCATGCCGTCTGCCGTATCGTTTTTGACTGCGCCGCCGGCACGCAGATGCTCAAAGAAGCTGCGGTTTTCTTCGTAGAAGCCGCTCTCCTCAAACATCTCGGTGCCAAAGACGAGGCTGTCGCCCGAGATCCTGTGGGTGGCCTCCGCCCCCACGATCCGCACGAGCGAGCCGGGGCTGTCGTAATTTTTCCAGAACGGAAGCTCCACAAAGTAGGTGGCCGCATCGGTATTCACCGAGATGCGCTCCGAGACGGTGCCCCCCATCGGAACAAGCGAAAGCTGGACTACCGTACCGCTTTCCATCGTTCCGTTCAGATAGATATTGGCAACCTCCTCCCCTGCTTCGGGAAGCTCCTGGAAGGTAAGGTCGATATGACGATAGGGGCTACCCGCGATAAAGCGCACCGCATCAATGGCGTGGATGGAGGTGGTGGAAAAATCGGGGTCACGGCGGCCACGGCGGTACATCTGATAGGTGATATTCAGGATCCGCTCATGGCCGATAAGCTCGATCAGCTTTTCCACCAGCGGGGTATAGCGGCGGTTGAAGGCCGTCCGCACCGAGACCCCGGCCTCCTCTGCCGCCGCCGCGATGGCGGCAACCTCCTCACGGTTTCTGCCCGGCGGCTTTTCAAGGATCAGAGGATACCCAAGGCGCAGGATGCTGACGGCAAGCTCGCTTGTCAGCGCCACGGGGGAAAGCAGGCTGACAACGTCGGGCTTGATCTCGTCCAGCATGACGCGATAGTCGGTATACGCCCGCGCAAAGCCAAAGGTCTCGGCAAACGCCTCGGCCGCCTCGGCCTTCAGGTCACAGCACCCCGCAAGCAGGGTGTCGGGATACTCGGCGGCGTATTTTTGAAAGGCAGGGCCATGGCCGGATCTCGCCATATTGCCACAGCCGATCACGCAGATCTTAAGCATACGCACTCACTCCTTTTCGATGCTGAGCCGCACACGAAGCGTATGGGTGGCGGCACGCTTGGAGGTGTAACGGATATGGAACTGCGGCGGTGCTACCGCCTTTTCCTCATAGTTCACCCCGGCGTTGAGGTCAACGGCAAAGGTGTCAAGGATCTCGGGTGTCGGGCAAAGCCCCTCCAGCACCTCGATGCGCAGGGCAATGCCGTTTCGCACAACGAGGACGGCCGCGCCGGTATCCACCGGGCGCGAGAGGGTATGCAGGAGGAAATCCAGCGTGACCTCGCCCTCGGCGGCCGTAACGGTATCCTCTACCGTCAGGGTTCTCGCGGCGGCGTCCATCGTAAGACGGCGGCGCCACGAGGAGAGGGTGGGATAGGCATTGTCGAGATCAAGAAGCGCCTCAAAGAGGTCACCGTTTTGCGTACAGGAGAGGATCTCGGAGGTCGGCTTTTCGCTGAAGGTCAGCTGGCCGGCACCGTCCACAAGCAGGGTGTTGTGGGCGCGGCTTTGGTTCGTCCATTCTCTGTGATGCTGTGTGCCAAAGCCCCAGCCGTAATAGCCCGAGGGCGAGATCAGCGCCGTGCCCTCATAAAAGAGGGCAAACGAGCCCTGATCCGAATGCGAGTGGCTGGAGGAGGCAAAGCGGCTGGCGCGTGCCAGCACCGCAAGGCAGTCCTCCTTCCCGAAGGTCGAGCGCATACTGAGAACACCCGTCTTCTTAAAGGCCTCGGCAAGCCGCGCGGGGCGCGCAAGCGAGGTGTCCCCCACAGAGCGCGGAAGGAACACGTCAAGAAGGTGCAATTCAAAGCAGGCGGGCCTTTTGATACGCGCCTCGGTAGCGCGCGCCTCCTCGGGGCCGAAGCGATCGGCGTATACGCGGAAGGGATCCTGTGCAAAGAAGCCCGGCCATTCGTCATCCTCGGGGTGGCACCAATAGCCGTCACCGAAGGGGTGGTTTTCAAAGTCGGGATCGCCGAAGTGCAAAAAGTAATTGGCAAGATTCTGATAGAAGGGGCGGTCAAGGAAGCTTTTGCCGGTGTAACGCTCCACCGCCGAGAAGAAGGGGAGATACCACTTGGTGTAGCTCGAGCCGTAGAAGGGCCCCTCGCCCCAGTCGCCGTCCACCCGCCCGAAGTGCGGGAAGATGCCGCCGTAGATCGAGGCGGCGGTACTCAGGTAGGTGCGTACGGTCTTCTCGTCCTCATACCCCTTCAGCATAATGGCCATCTGCCCGAGATAGGCGGGGATGCGCCCCGTATGCGAGTGGCCGGGGTGATGCACAAAATCGTCGTTCAGGATGCGCTCGTAGGTGTGGCGCGCCAAAAGCGAGAGGGTGGTGCATACGGCCTCGCGCTCCGTATCGGTCAGCACGTCGTAAAGCAGGTCGTAGGCGGTAGAAAAGCATCTTGCCATGGTAAGCGCCGCCTCGTCACCGCCGCGCCAGCTGTGGGTGAGGCCGTCATCGTTATGATCCCACGATGCGACCTCCAGAAGGATCTCCTTGCCAAGTGCGGCGGCCGCCTTGTCACCAAGCAGCTGCCAGCCGAGGCCGAGCGCGATCAGGTTGCGGTCAACGTAGTTGCGGATATAGTTGGTGTAGATGCGCGGCTGCAGAGAGATATAGCCGCAATCGCCGAGCTGGAAGGACGGATCATAGGGCGGCAGAGGCACTCCGTCCTCCAGTGCGATGCGGATATTCTCGCGGAGCACCTCAAGGTCCTCGGCATGATCCGCAAGAAGGGCGGGGATATCCTCGCGGAAGAAGAGGGCGCGCGGATGCACCGCAGGGTCGATCGCATCAAAGATCTCATCCCCCGTCGGCGGGATAAAGGTCACGGCATTTTCGGCGATCTCAAAGTGCATCAGGCCGCGCTCACGCTCGCCCGAGGAGAGAACGTTCCACTCGTAGCGCCCCGCAGGCAGGGGGGCATCGGGGCGGATAAAGCAGCCCTCGGCGGTGAGCTCGTAGGCCGTGCCGTCCTCGTGGCGCAGGGTAACGGTATAGACCTGCTCGGCATTCGCCTTATCCTTCAGCCAGATCAGGCAGGGGGGATTTTCAAGGACGAGCTCGCCCTCCTCGGGGAAGGGGAAAATATCGCTCGGTGCGGTGCGGATCTGCTCAAAGCGTTCCATTTTCGTGCTCCTTTTTTGCTTTTCTCGAGTACCAGACGTATTCGCCCGTGTCGGGGTTGATCTCACCGACCTGCTTGGCGGGGATGCCCGCCATAATGGCAAAGTCGGGCGTATTCTTGGTTACGACTGCGCCCGCGCAGATCAGATTGCCCCTGCCGATGCGAACGCCCGAGGTTACGGTAACGGCATGGGCAAGCCAGCTGCCCTCACCGATCACGATGCTCACGTCAAAGTCGTTGTTGTTTCTGAGGGTGTTGAAGGCCTTGGTCTTGGGGTCAAACTTATGGTCGCCCGCCGTGACCGAGCAGTGCGGCCCGATCAGAACGTTGTCCCCGATGGTCACGTCACCGTTGACGTAGCAATGGAAGGAGAAAAGCACCTTTCTGCCGATCTTTTCGATCGGTACGCTGACAAGGGCGCCGGGGGCGATCATGATCTCGTTGTCAAAGCCCATCAGCTCGGCGCGCTTTAAAAGGTAGGGGAGATCGTGCGGATCGTTGTTAAATCTCGTATATTTCTCAAATTCCTCATCGCTGATCTCAACGGTACGGATATATCCCTTTTCTTTGGCACACATAAAAAAGCCACTCCTTTGCAAAAAAGTTTTCTTTTCTTCTATTTTAAACGATAAAACGAGAAAAGTATTTGCAAAAAAGTGGACTTTTTTTATTTTTTTGTGTGTTTTTCCCTGTGGGATGCGGGGCTTATGCCAAAGTGCTGCTTGTAGGCATTGCTGAAGTGGTGAATGCTCCCAAAGCCGCAAAGCTCGGCGATCTTGGAGATGCTCGTGCCCGAGTTTTCAAGCAGGGCGGCGGCGCGCTCCAGCCGCAGGGC
>JAGBZZ010000339.1 GCA_017652965.1 Clostridia bacterium
CGAAAAGGCATGCCCCGGCCACATCGGTAAACAGATGCTCGCCCGCCAGGATACGCCCTGCCGCCATAAAGAGCCAAAGGATGGCAGCCAAAGCATCCAAAAGGTACCGATAACGGCGAAGAGGACAAAAAAGCCGCGCCGTCAGTGCCGCCGAGGGAAAAACCACGCATGCCACAAGCGTGTGGGAGGAGGGATACTCAGCAAACGGAGCCCAGGTGGCAGACGGCAAACATTCGGAAAGCGGAATAGCCTCAAAAAGGAGATAGGCGGCTATCATCAAGGCGTACAGTGCCCCAAGATACCAAAGATAGCGGTCAACCGCCAAGGGGCGCCTTCCCTTTAACAGGCAATATGCCCCTTTGGCGGCAAACGCCAAGCAAATAAGAAGCGCAAAGGCGAGTAGGAGATCCGTCAGGACAGAAAAAACGGGGATCCTGCGGGCAGAAAGAATGGTAAGATTCAGCGAAGAGAGTGCGCCCAAAAGCCCTCCTGCGGTCGCCTCGGTAGCTGTCAAAAGCAGGACGGAAAACGCCAAAAAGGCAAAAAGCAGAATAGCCGCGGGAACAGTATAACGCCACAAGACTTTCACGTGCCCCCCTCCTTTCAAATCGGATGTTCTACTCTCAGTATACCATATAGGGCACGGAATTACAAGTTCTTTATAAAAAAGACCGCCCGAAAAATCGGTGCGGCCTTTTTGGCATTATACGGATCTTATTTGCTATGCGAGCAGCCACAACCGCAGCCACCGGGTTTTGTTTCTCCCGTCAGCTCCCGCAGAGACGGCGGGCAAAATTCGTTAACGGGAAATGCCATCCGCCTGAAAAGACCGCAGGGGTCGTTTTCTTCATTGACTGTGCACTCCTTATCGGGCACGCAGTAATCGGCGGCGCTGACAAGATACTGTGCGGGGCGCTCGATCCTATGACAGAGAAAATGCCCAGCGTAACAAGAAGCGTGTTGCCGCCCTCGTCATCCGAAAGCTTGCCGGGGATAGAGGCGGCGATACCCGCAGGGATATCCGCGCAGCAGCATGCGGTGCATCCGCAGCAGCATTCGGGCTCCACCACCTTGGCGGAAAGCAATACGGGGTCAACAACCTCCACTACCCCAACGGGGAGATTGGAGGCGTAATTCTCGCAATTGCCTACGTCGCAGGGGCCGATGGCAGGGTCACTGCGATAAATGCTGACATTTCCTACACTGCCGTAAAGAACCACCTTTTTCTCCACCACGCAAATGCCCGAGAACTCCTGGTTTCTGCCAAGCCCCATGCAAGCCTCAAGATCCACCTTGATAAAGAAACGGACGGTTACCTGATAAAACCCCTGGTTGAAGCGGATCGGATCCACCCCGACGAAGGTCCAAAGAATTTTTGCGCACTTGGTGCGTACGGATGCGGTATGCTCAATGATCTCTCTGCCGAGCTCCGAAAGATAGACACGGACGTTTTCGTAACAGTCTCTGTCGCGACAGGAATCCAGCACACGAAGCGTATCGATACAGACGGTTTCTCTCTCACCGGACGGCGCGCCGGATGCGGGAGTGCCTCTATATTCAGACATGTGAAATCCCCCTAATAGTGAAATAAAGCAAGATACGTGAGTACCTCGTTATTAGGGTATGCCGATGCCGCAGGGCGTGACCGCCAAAGGGGGGCGCGATTTACAAAAATAAAGGAGCTACACCGCAAATTGCGGTGTAGCTCCCTTGGGCGAATGCCCGAAAGTTCAGATAAACTTGGCAAGAGAAGCCGGAAGCTCCTCAGCTGCCAGCGAAACGGTAGCCGTGAACTTGATCTCGGTACCGGCGGTCAGCTCATCCACCTTCAAAAGGAAGGCTTCCATAGCCGAGACGTTTTCGCAGATCCGCAGGGTGGAGTCCAAGAAAATATCGGTAATATCGTAGTTGCTGGCTGCAACCCCGGCGATAAAGCCGTAAAGCGTAGCCGCATCAAAAACATGGTACGAATCGGTATCCACAAGGCGCGCCTTGTGCGTGATATCCTTGTTCAAGGTGAGACCCTTCTCGATACAGATGACACAGCCCTTCGAGGCCTCGGTGGCCAGGTTGACCTGCTCGATCAGCATCTTAGTCTTACCGGAACCTTTTTTGCCGACAATCAATTTAACCATACTGAACATCCTCCTGAGTGTATTTGGGAGCGAGTCCCTTTATTTTATCTTACACCATTTGAATGGAAAATGCAATAGAATTTTCGCCAAAAATATCCGAGTTTTTTGGCATATTGCTCAAAAATCAAGCCTTTTTGCCAGTTTTTCGCCTTCTGCCTCATATCCGGGCTTGCCAAGAAGGGCAAACATATTCTTCTTGTAAGCCTCAACACCGGGCTGATCAAAGGGGTTGACCCCCAGTAAATAGCCGGAGATAGCGCAGGACATTTCAAAGAAGTAAATGAGGTAACCAAGCGAGTATTCGCTTCTGTCCTCGATCTCGATCAGCACGTTCGGCACGTCGCCGTCGTTATGAGCGAGAAGCGTGCCAAGCATGGCGCGCTTATTGACGTAATCGAGGGTCTTACCGGCCAAGAAATTCAGCCCGTCGCCGTTTTCCTCGTCCGCAGGGATCACAAACTCGGCACCGCAGTTTTTCACGTTCAGCACGGTTTCAAAAAGGGTGCGGCGGCCATCCTGGACATACTGCCCCAGCGAATGCAGGTCGGTCGAGAAGATCACGGAATCCGGCAAAAGTCCCTTGTTGTCCTTCCCTTCGCTTTCGCCGAACAGCTGCTTCCACCATTCATTAAAGAGGAGTGCGTACGGCTCATAGCCGACCAGGATCTCTACGGCCTTGCCCTTGCGGTAGAGCGCATTACGGATCGCGGCATAGCGCATTGCGGGGTTTTTGGCATAGTCTGCCACCGTGCAGACCGTACGAGCCGCAGCCGCGCCGGCCATCAGGGCATCAATATCCACACCGGCGCAAGCCACAGGGAGAAGGCCAACCGCAGTCAGAACCGAATAACGGCCGCCGACATCATCGGGGATCACAAAGGATTCAAGGCCGTTTGCATCGGCAAACTGCTTCAGCGTGCCGCGGGCGCGGTCGGTGGTAACGAAGATGCGCTCCTTGGCGCCCTCTTCCCCGTACTTTTTGTAAAGAAGATCTCTGAAAACGCGGAAAGCCACGGCGGTTTCGGTGGTGGTGCCGGACTTACTGATCACGTTGATGCAGATATCCTTCCCCTCGCAGATCGCAAGCAGCTCGCAAAGGGCGGTGGTGGAGATGTTATTACCCGAAAAATAGATATCGGGGGTATCCTTTTTCATGTTGTTGTAGAGGGGAGACTTCACGAACTCGATTACCGCTCTCGCCCCGAGGTAGGAGCCGCCAATTCCAAGAACAACAAGGATATCGCAGCTTTTTTTGATGCGCTCGGCCGCGGCCTTGATCCGCACAAACTCTTCCTTGTCATAGTCGATGGGCAGATCCACCCAGCCAAGAAAATCCGCCCCGGCGCCGGTCTTTTTCAGAACGCGGTCAAGCGCGGAGGTTGCCTCCGCCTCGAGATAGTCCATTTCGTGAGCGGCCACAAAGCCTTCCAAAAATTTTTCGTTGATCGTAAGTGCCATGGTAATCCTCCATCTTTCTAATTCCATATAGGGATATTATATACCGAATGAGAAAAAGATGCAAGAGGAAAAGTGAAAAAGGCGCACTTTTCGGCGTATTTCTTCCCGTATCTTGGCAAAAGCAGACTTATCGGAAGGCCCCCAGCATATCGAGGAGGAGACGCATGACAAGATCCCAATAGGATACCCGCTCAACATCCCCGCCGGCAACAATATCGGCCCTCCCCACGCTTTCCCCATTTACCGTGTATTCCACATAGCCGACAACCTCGCCGGCCGCGATCGGCGCGGCCACGCCCTTTGGCAATACGGTACGCGCACTCACCTGCTTCTCCTGTCCCTTCTTTAAAAGGATCGAGATCCCCTTTTTGGAAAGCGCGACCTCTGCGGCTTTTCCGCCGGTTACCCGAAGCGTACCGGTCGGCTCCTCCTCTGCCCTGTAAACGGAATAGGCGGAAAAGCCGTAATCTAAAAGCTTTTTTGCCTCTGCATTGCGGATATCCCGCGTCGGGGCGCCCATCACCACCGCGATCAGATGCATGCCGTCACGCTCGGCGGTGGCACTGATGCAAAAGAGGGCCTTGGCGGTCGAGCCGGTCTTGAGACCGGTTGCCCCGGGATAAAAGCGAACCAGACGATTCGTATTCGTCAGGGTAAAGGCACCGTCGCGGATCGTATCCTGCCAGATCGTTGTATATTTCAGAATCGTGGGATGACGCAAAAGCTCGCGCGACATGATTGCGATATCGCGGGCGCTGGTAAGATGGCTCGTTACGGTGTCGTCAAGCCCGTTGGTGTTTTCAAAGTGTGTGTTCTCCATGCCAAGCGCACGGGCGCGCTCGTTCATGCGACCGACAAAGGCATCCTCGCTTCCGGCAATATGCTCGGCAAGGGCGTAGGCGGCATCGTTGGCACTGGCGATGACCACGCACTTGATAAGCTCCTCCACACTCATCCGCTCGCCCGCCTCCAAAAAGACCTGCGAGCCGCCCATTTTTGAGGCCGCCTCACTGACGGAAGCCTCATCGGTAAGCGAGACGGCGCCGCTCTCAATTGCCTCCATTACAAGGAGCAATGTCATGATCTTGGTGACGGATGCCGGGGGTAAAGCTGCGTCCGCATTCTTCTCATACAGCACCTTGCCGGTAGAAGCATCCATTAAAATTGCAGATTTTGCATCCAAATCGAATGGATATTCTTCGGCAGAAGCTTTTTGTGCCCCAAAAAGCAAAAACGGAAGCAAAAGTGCAACCACAAGGGACAGGGACAGGGATCTTTTCATCTTTCTTCTCCTTTGTTCACAGATCGTATATGACATATCTATGAAAATGGCACCGCCAAAATACCTGCGATGCCATTTTTGGATTTTCTGTGAATTCCCCTGCCTACTATTGCTTTTTCGGCTTTTTTGTGGTATACTGAAGATGTCTATACAGGAGGATGTGCCATGTCTGATTAGATGAACGATCCGCGCATGCCGGGGATCGAGGAGGAAGCACCCAAAAAGCGGAGATTCCGCGTGTTTGATTCTCAGCGTGAGGGCAAGGGGGTTTCGAAGGATGATGCGAAGATCACCCCGGATCTTGGCGGATTTTTTCGTAGCTTGCGCCGCAATTTCTCCAAGCTGCTGTCGGTCAACATTTTAACGCTTGTCGGGAATTTTCCGTTGTTGTTCGCCATTTTGGCACTTTCGGGCATTTCCAAGATCGACTATATGATGCCGTTATCCGGCTATGCCGGCTATTTTGCCGATCTGCGCGCTACGATGCTGCTTGATGCGACACGCGATCCCGCCACCATGGCACTTTTCGGGTCGCTTGGCGTACAGGTGCCCAATGCCGCCCCCACGACCGCCACGTATATCCTGTTTGCCCTGGCCGCCCTTACCTTCTTCACCTTCGGCTTTACCAAGGTCGGCACCACCTATATCATCCGTTCGCTTATCCGCGGCGAGCCCGCGTTTTTGATCTCGGACTTCCGTCATGCGATCAAGCAGAACAAAAAGCAAGCGTTTCTCTTTGGTATCGTGGATCTCTTCGTCTCGGCCCTTTTGCCGATCAACGTATACCTGCTTCTTGGTAGCTCGGGCGGATTTTTTGACAGTGTTGTCCTTTGGATGAACGTCTTGCTGGTGGTTTTGTACTACTTTATGCGCCCGTACATCTATCTCCAGATGATCACCTTCGATTTGAAGCTTGGCAAAATCATAAAAAATGCCCTTATCTTTGCCCTTTTGGGCTTCAAGCGCAATCTGCTTGCCCTGATCGGCTTTGCGATCCTCCTGTTCCTCATGTTCCTCTTGATCTTTGGGATCGGCGGTGCCTTGCTTCCCATCGGCCTCGCCATCCCCTTGGTGATCCTCTTCTCGCTTGGCTCCTTTATGAGCGCCTTTGCGGCTTGGTTCAAGATCATGGACGTTATGGTTGTCACCGAGGACGAGGCAGAAGAAGAGGAAGCCTGATCAGCTTGCCCCCTCAGCCGCTGGCGTGGCATGCGCCAATAGCTCTGATACCGTTACAAACCGAAATCCTGCTGCGTCAAGGCGCGGCAGGATTTCTTTTAATGCGGCAACCGTGTGGCAGTTTGTCCCACTGTAATCGTGAAAAAGCACAATGGATCCCGGGAGCGCGTTTTCCATTACGTTGGCCACGATCGCATCAGTCGCAAGACCGGCCCAATCCCGGGTGTCAACATCCCAAAGAATAAGCGAAAGCCCGCTTTCGGCGGCGGCCGCACGCACGCTTTGCGTGCAGTATCCCTCGGGCGGCCTGAAAAGTGTGGCTTGCTTCCCGGTCGTTTTGCGGATCATGGCCGCGTTTTCCTCAATTTCCCGCAGCATCGCACCGCGTGACAGGGCGGAAAGGCTGGGATGGCAGTAGGTGTGATTCCCAAGCTCGTGTCCCTCTGCCGCCGCGCGAACGGCGGCGTCTCCGTAAAGCTCCATATTTTTTCCGATCACAAAGAAGGTTGCTTTAGCGTTGTATTCGGCCAGAAGATCCAGAATTGCCGGGGTGTTTTTTGGGTGGGGGCCGTCGTCAAAGGTAAGGGCTATCACCTTCTCCTCGGTGTTCACGTGGGTAAGGACGCGCGCCTCCTCTCCCTTAGAGGACATGGGGCGCGGCAGAAGGAGAAAAGAACCGAGAAGAAGCGCACAGACCTTGAGCCCTACTTTATTTCGTAAGCTCATCCAGTGTACCGAAGCGATAGCCCATTTCGCGCCAGGCCTTTATCAGCGGGCGTAGGATAGCGGCGTTGGTGGCCGACGTAGGATGAAGCAGTATAATAGCGCCGTTATGGGTATTTTCCAGTATTTTTTTCATTGCAGCCTCGGGGGCCGGTTGCCTTTGGTTGTCCCAATCGGCATAGGCCAAGCTCCAAAGAACCGTCGTATATCCCAGCTCCTGTGCCATGGCGAGGCTCCTTTCACTGATCCTCCCCTCCGGGGGGCGGTAATATTTCGCCATTTCCTTACCTATGCGCTCACGGTACAAGACCTCCAGGGCTGAAAGCTCGGCCGCGAAGGTCTCTTTATCGGCGATCTTGGTCATATCCTTATGACGCGCGGTGTGGTTGCAAACAAGATGCCCCTCCTCCGCCATGCGCCGCACAAGGCCCTCGTTTCTTCTGATCAGGTTATCAAGAATAAAGAAGGCCCCGCTGACCCCCTCCTCCTTCATAATATCCAATATTTTTTCTATATTTCCGTTCTCGTATCCCGCATCGAAGGTGAGATACAGGACGCGATCCTCACTTTTATCCGCATGTGCCTTGTCAACGTAGTGGGCGTTATAGCCTTCTACATAGGAAAACTGCGGATCAATGGCGGGTTGAACGCCATCAGAGTTGCGGCGTACGTACCAGCCTGTCGGCGCGGCGCCGGCGGCAGTACCGATCGGAAAAGCGGAAAGCACGATGGCGAGCAACAAAATACATACCATTTTATCATCTCCTTTTGGTTTTATTGTTGCTGATCACACCAATAAAAAACCAGAAAATAAATGGCAGGTCTGCCAGGTGCCTTGACAATTAAAAAAGCGAACACCTTGCAGTGTTCGCTTTTTTAATTACTTGTACTTACGCTTACGAGCTGCCTCAGCCTTCTTCTTGCGCTTAACGCTGGGCTTCTCATAGTGCTCTCTCTTACGAAGCTCGGTAAGCACACCGGACTTCACGCACTGTCTCTTAAAACGACGGAGCGCGCTGTCAAGAGATTCGTTTTCTTTCACTCTGACTTCAGCCATTCTTTATCCCTCCCCTCGCTGTCAGCAAGAGATATCAATCTCAAACATTAATATTATACTTGCTTTTTTCCTCTTTGTCAATACCTAAATGCAAACAATACGAAAATTATTTGCTTATAAATTTCTTGGCCGCCGTCAAGGTATTGCGAAGAAGCATGGTGATCGTCATCGGGCCGACACCGCCGGGCACAGGGGTGATGTAGGAGGCAACCTCGCGGACACCCTCATATTCCACGTCGCCGCACAGCTTACCCTCGGCATTGCGGTTCATCCCAACGTCGATTACGACTGCGCCGGGCTTTACCATATCGGCGGTTACCAGCGCCTCGCGCCCCACGGCTACAACCAGGATGTCTGCGGTGCGCGTAACGGCGGCAAGATCGGGGGTTTTGGAATGCGCCACCGTAACGGTTGCGTTCTTTTCCAGCATCAGAAGTGCCTGCGGCTTGCCGACGATATTACTGCGCCCCACCACCACACAGTGCTTTCCGGCCGGGGAGATCTGATAATACTCCAAAAGCTCCATAACGCCGGCGGGCGTGCACGGAACAAAGTCGTAGTCACCGGTCATCACACCGCCTACGTTTTGCGGATGGAAGGCATCGACGTCCTTTCGGGGATCAATGGCGAGAATGACCTTCTTTTCCGAGATGTGCTTCGGCAGGGGAAGCTGCACCAGGATCCCGTGGATCTTCTCATCGTGATTCAGGCGGTCCAAGAGGGCGAGAAGCTCGTCCTCTGTGGTTTCTGCGGGGAGCGTAAAGACCTCCGAAAGAAAGCCAACCTCACCGCACGCGCGGTGCTTGTTGCGTACGTAGACCTGCGATGCGGGATTTTCCCCCACGAGAATAACGGCAAGGCCGGGCGTTACCCCGGTTTTCTCGGCAAATTCGGCAGTTTCCTTCTTGATCGTTTCGCGCACGTAGGCAGAGACGACGCGCCCGTCTATGATTTTTGCTGACATTGCATGTATACTCCTTAATTATTTTCTTCGATAGAAAGGCCATTGAAGGCGGTGGGACGGACAGTCTTTTTGATAAGATTGCGGACAAGGATGCTACCGAAGATCAAAAAGCTGAAAAGGCCAACTAAGAACGAGATCTTAAGATACCACATCGGGTACGACGAGCCGAACAGATAGAGGCTGTCGGTGCGAAGCTGCTCGATAAACATGCGGCCAAAGCCGTACCAGGTAAAGTAAAAGAGCGCGACCTGTCCGTTATAGTGCTTTTTCTTATAGAAAAGGTTGATAAGAACAAAGCCTATGAGGTTCCAGATCGATTCATAGATGAAGGTCGGGTGATAATAGACGGTCGTGCCATACTCGCTGAAGCGAAGCCCCATACGGCAGAAAAGCGTTGTAGGGCCGCCGTGCGCTTCCCCATTCATAAAATTCCCCCAACGCCCGATGACCTGCCCCAGCATCACAGCGGGGGTGATCATATCCGCGAAGAGATAGAAGCTTTTCTTCTTCCTACGGCAAAAGATATACACGGTAATAGCACCCGCGATGATCCCGCCGTATATGGCCAAGCCGCCGTTCCAGATCTTGAATATATCCCAAAAGCTATCAAATTGGTTGAGCGATGTCAAAACGTAGTAGGTGCGCGCACCAAGGACGGCAAAAAGGACGGTATAGATCCCAAGATCCAAGATATCGTCGCTTTTGATCCCCTCTTGCTTTGCGCGATACAAAACGTACAGGGTAGCCAGTATGATGCCGGTGGTGATGATGATACCGTACCATGCGATCGGCCAACCGAAAATGCGGACGGCAACGCTATCCAGCTTGAATTCGTCAATTCCAAGCCCCGGAAAAGAGACGTAGGTGATCCTAAGCATGGGAATTCCTCCTGTTTATCGGTAAAATGACAGCATAAGACAATTGCTCCTCGGAAAAGAAGCGGTGCATTTCCGAGAGGATCTCGTCCGGCGTGACGGAAGAGATGACGTTACCCGTCTCAAAAAGCTCTGTTCCCTCTAAGATGGCATCCAAAAGATCGGCGGCGATCTCCTCGGTATTGTCAAAATCCTTGATATATTCCGCGTAATGCACGTTGCGCAAGCGGTAAAAATCCGTCTCTGCGATCTCGGTAGCGGCCGAAAGCCGTGCAAACTCGGCACGCAGTTCGGCAAGGAGTGTCTCGGGCTGATCGGTTGCGGCACTGAAAAGCATGTGTGCGCATCCCTTCACAG
>JAGBZZ010000340.1 GCA_017652965.1 Clostridia bacterium
GGGACGGTGGAGGCCGTCCTTACCGCTCCCCCGGAGGAGCTCTGCCGCGTGTCGGGCGTCGGAATGGGGATCGCGCACTTTTTTGCCGCCGCCTCCGAGGTCACCCGCCTTGCCCTTTCGGCCGATACCTCCCGCCCGCGCCTTGGGGATGCCGATATCCTCGGCCGCTATTTCTGCGAGCTTTTGCGTGATAAGGAGGAGGGGGCGTATGCCACCGTGCTTCTCGATAACGATTTCGGCCTGATCGGCCACAGGGTCGATGGGGATTGCCCGATCCACTCCTCCCGCTTTTCGCCTGCCGCAATAGCGGGGGAGGCTCTCCTTTCCCACGCCGCCATGTGCGCGGTCGCACACCGCCACACGGACGAGCTGGCCCTGCCCTCGGCCGAGGATCTGGATACCACCCGCCTTCTGCGGGATACCCTGGATGCCTCGGGCGTTAAGTTTGTCGAGCATTTTCTGGTGGGCAGCTACCGCTATACCACCCTGCTTTACCGCTACAGTGGGCGGTATGAGCGGGGAGAGGAGATAAGCAGCTTCCGCCCCTCGCCCGAGGAATGCACGGCGCTTTCCACCCTTTTTTCACTTGCAGGCATCCGTGCGGATGCCACGGCACTGCTGACCTCGTACGGCGGGCTTTACCGCCTTCTGACAGCGTCGCCCGCGCGTCATCACCACGCGGGGCTTGATGCCCGCACGGCGGCGCTCCTTTCTCTTTTGCCGGCGCTTTTCCGTTATGCCGCCGCCGAGCGCCCCGTCCCGGATGCTACAGAGACCGAGGCACTGGGCACCTACCTCACGGCCCTTTACCGCGGCCTTGGTGAGGAGACGGTCATGCTCCTCTTTTTCGATAAGGGCGGGCGTCACCTTGCCACGCACACGGTGGGGGTCGGCAGTGTCGGTGAGGCGGGGCTTTCCTGCCGCCGGATCGCCGAAGGGGCGCTTTTCTCGGGGGCGCGGCAGGCGGTCTTGGTGCATAACCACCCGCTTGGCAGCCTTGCACCGTCGGATGAGGATCGCGCCGCCACCCGGATGGTTGCCACCTCTCTGGAAGGGCTTGGCGTCACGCTTCTTGCCCACTATATCGTCGCAGAGAAGGACTTTTCAAGCTTTTTGTAAGCAATACCTTACATATTTTCTCTCTTCCATACCGAGGGTGCCACCCCAAAGGCACGGCGGAAGGCGCGGGTGAAGTTAGAGACCGTGCCAAAGCCGCAGGCGGTGGCCACGTCGGCCACGGCCCCCCCCTCTCCTCTCAGCATGCTTTGCGCCCGCTCCAGCCTCAGCCGCGTCAGATATTCGATAAAGCGACAGCCGACGATGCGGGAGAAAAGATCCGAAAGATAGCAGGCGGAGATATGGATATGTCCCGCCACCTCCGAAAGCGTCAGCGGGGAGGCGAAGCTTTCGTTGATAAAGAGAAGCGCCTTCTGGATGTAGTGATAGGCACGCGGATCCTCGCCCGTGCTGTTTGGCACCTCGCCGTAGGAGAACAGTTGGGTGCAAAGCAGGACGGTCAGCGCGCTGACACGGTCACGGGTATAGGGGGTATCCTCCTTCATCGCCCTTTGCAGGGCGAGGGCGGTTTCGGTGAATTCGGCCAGTGCGTCGGGCGGCAGGGTGCCCACAAGCGGGAATTTGGTTCTCGCCAGAAGACCCGTCAGGGCGGGGGCGGCCTCGCTTGGCGAGATCGAAAGCGTCCATACGTCGCAGGGCATGGGGGGTTCCGCGATCCTTTGTGCCGAAAAGAGGTCCATAAACACAAACCCACCTGCTCCCGAAACCAGGGGAACACCGTTGACCGACTGGGACATCTCCCCGGAGACGACAAGCTCGATCTCGTAAAAATCGTGGAGATGCAGGCAATATTCGTCGGTGATCTCGTGGCGCTTGCATTTGACCCCATCCCGCATGGGCCCCCCCTGCACGTAAAAACGGCTGGTGCGCATTTCGGTATCCGGTCTGCGGCTTGTCATGTCGGTTTTCTCCCCTTTTTTCTTACCATTATACCACAAAAACAGAAAAAGTGAAAGAAATGCGCGATTTTTCAAAAAAATGCGGGTTTCTTTTTTCTTTTTCGAAAAAAATAACCGATTTTCCTCTGTCGCAAGCGGTTGAAAAAAGTTTCGCCGCCCTCTTGCAAAATTTTAATATATCTGCTATACTTTAATATGTTTTGATAAAATCGGCATGCGCCGCGTAGCGTATGCCTCGAAAGGATGACGAAATATGGAGAGTAAAATCCAGGCTTTGCGTGAGGAGCTGACGGCGCGCCTTAATGCCGCGCACGATCCGGCAGCTCTTGATGAGGTGCGGGTTGCCTTCCTCGGTAAGCGTGGCTCGATCACCGAGCTTTTGAAGGGACTGCGCGATCTGACGGTGGAGGAGAAGAAGGAGGCCGGCGGTCTTATCAACCGCTTTAAGGCCGAGGCTGAGGAGGCGGTCACTGCCGCCGCCACCCGTTTGGAGGAGGAGGCTCTTGCCGCCACCCTGCGGGATGCCAAGCACTACAATCCCACTCTGCCGCGTGTACGTAAGGTGGGCTCTTATCATCCCATCACCCTTGTGCGCCGCTCGCTGGAGCGCATCTTTGCCGGGATGGGCTTTACGGTAGAGGATTATCAGGAGATCGTGGACGATTATCAGTGCTTTGAATCGCTCAACATTCCCAAGCACCATCCCGCCCGCGACATGCAGGATACCTACTATCTTGAGAACGGCCAGCTTCTGAAGACCCAGACCTCGGCCGCGCAGAATGCCATCATGAAGAAGTACGGCGCCCCTCTGCGTGCCATTTTCCCCGGCCGTTGCTTCCGTAACGAGGCCACCGACGCCTGCCATGAGAACACCTTCTTCCAGATGGAGGGCATGATGATCGATAAGAACATTTCGATCTCCAACCTCATCTATTTTATGAAGACCATGCTTTCCGAGGTGTTTGCCCGCCCCATCGAGGTGCGCCTGCGCCCCGGCTTCTTCCCGTTTACCGAGCCGGGCTTTGAGCTGGATATCAGCTGCCTGATCTGCGGCGGCAAGGGCTGCCCCTCCTGCAAGAACAGCGGTTGGCTGGAGCTTTGCCCCTGCGGCATGATCCATCCGAACGTTCTGCGTGAGGGCGGCATCGACCCGGATGAGTACACCGGCTTTGCCTTCGGGCTTGGGCTTACCCGTCTTGCCATGATGAAGTACGGGGTCAAGGATATCCGTGATTTCAACTCGGGCAGCCTTTCGGCGCTTTCGCAGTTTGTGAGTGAATAAGGAGGGTAGGATATGTTACTGTCTATGAACTGGATCGGCGACTTCGTTGATCTTAGCGGCCTTGATAAGAAGGCCCTCATCCATCGCTTCACCCTCTCGACCGCCGAGGTGGAGGACGTGATCGAAAAGGGCGCCGACACCTACGGCGTTATCGTGGCACGGGTGGCCTCTGTGGAGGCGCATCCCTCCTCTAAGAAGCTGCATCTTCTGAAGATCGATACCGGCTCCGGCCTTGTGGACTGCGTCTGCGGCGCCCCCAACGTGCGTGAGGGGATGCTGGTGGCCTTCGCCACCGAGGGCGGCTCTGTTGCCGGCCATAAGATCGGTGCGGCCACCGTGGGCGGCTATCCCTCCTTCGGTATGTGCTGCTCGGAGGCTGAGCTTGGCATCAGCGCCGATAACTCCGGCCTTTTCGAGATTCCCGACGAGGCCCCCCTCGGCACCGATCTCAAGAGCCTGTACGCCATCGACGATATCCTCTTTGAGGTGGACAACAAGTCGCTTACCAACCGCCCCGACCTTTGGGGTCACTTCGGCATCGCGCGGGAGTTTGCCGCCCTGGCGGACCGCCCCCTGCGCCCTGTCCCGACGGTCAACGTTTCGGACTACAACGGTCTGCCCGCCGTGGAGATCGATATCCGGGATACCGAGCATGCCTATCGCTACGTCGGCGTAAAGGTCGAGGGGGTCGAGGTACACGAGAGCCCTGTCAACCTGCGTATCCGTCTTTTCTACTGCGGTAGCCGCGCCATCAACCTTCTGGCCGACCTGACCAACTACGTCATGCTGGAGCTTGGCCAGCCGATGCACGCCTTTGACCTGCGCCGCGTCCCCCGTGTGGAGGTGCAGCGCTTTGCCGAGCCCTACCGCGTTTAGACTCTGGACGGGCAGTGCCGCCTCCTCGACGAAAACACCCTGATGATCACCTCGAATGACGAGCCGGTGGCCGTGGCCGGTATTATGGGCGGCCTTGCCTCGGAGATCGAGGATGACACCACCGCGCTTCTCCTGGAAAGTGCCTGCTTTGACGGCGTTTCGATCCGCCGCTCCTCCTCCCGCCTTGGGCTTCGTACCGATGCCAGCATGCGCTATGAGAAGATGCTGGATCCCGAGCTGTGCTTGACGGCGACGGCGCGCTTCCTGGCTCTTCTTCTCCGGATCTGCCCGACGGCTCACGTCGTCAGTGCGGTGACCGATTCCTACGTGACCCACTATCCCACCATCACCATGAAGATCGATAAGGCTTATGTAGACCGCTACACCGGCATCGACATCTCGGCCGACCGTATCGAGCGCACCCTGGTTTCCCTCGGCTTTGGGGTCGAGCGGGTGGGGGATGCCTTCACCGTGACGGTGCCCTCCTACCGTGCAACCAAGGACGTGACCATCAAGGCCGACCTGATCGAGGAGATCACGAGGATCTACGGCTACGATAACTTTGAGATCTTTACTGCCACCGGTAAGCTTGCCCCCGTGCTTCCCGAAAAGACCGCAAGCGACGAGAATCGTACCAAGTCGCTTCTTGTCGAAAGCTTCGCCCTGCACGAGGTGCATTCGTACATCTGGTGCGATGCCCCCCGCTATAAGGAGATCGGCATCACGCCCGAGGAGAACGTGCGCGTGATCAATCCCCAGACCCCCGACCACGCGATCCTGCGTAACTCCATGGTTCCCACCCTGCTTTCCTTCCTGGCCGATAACCGCGGCGCGGCCGAAAGCTACGGCCTTTTCGAGATCGGCCGTGTGGTGAAGGGGCTGAAGGAGGACGGCACCTGCTGTGAGCGCCGTACCCTTGGCGTTGCGTATTACAGCCGTGAGGAGAGCGAGGAGGAGGCATTCCTCTTCGTGCGGGATATCCTGACCGCCCTCGGTGGCCTTCTGAAGCATACAGAGCCCGTCTTTACCGCCAAGGCTCCCGCCCATGGATGGGAGCATCCGGTCAACACCTTTGCCGTTTCGCTGGGTGGGGTAGAGGTCGGCACCCTGTCGGTACCGCATCCCACGGTGGGGGCGGCCATCGACAAGAAGGCGGCCATCGCCTTCTGCGAGGTGGATATGGATCTCTTCTCGTCGGTTGCGCCGACGGCACTTAAGTACCGCGAGGCCTCGCGCTTCCCGGGGATCGACCTTGACATGACCTTTGCCGCCAAGCTTTCGGACGTGGCATATGCCGAGGTGTGCCGTGTGGCCCTTGCCGCCGCCGGAGATATGCTGGTGGGTGTTGCCCCTGTGGCCACCTATGAAAAGGACGGCGTGGAGACCCTGACCCTGCGCTTCTCCTTCCAGTCGGCCGAGCGCACGCTTGCCAAGGCCGAGATCCAGCCCGCCGCCGATGCGCTCGTTGCGGCGCTGGCAACGCTTGGGCTTCGTCAGCAGGCTTAAGCCAAAATGAAAAGCTCTCCCAAATGAAACCCCGTGGGGCATTTGGGAGAGCTTTTTTTATTGCGTCTTACCAGCAGTAGCTGCGTCCGAAAACGCGCTTGCTATAGCCCTGCTTGGCAGTAAGGAGTGCCTGCAGGACGATCCCGATAATGGCAAGGACACCTGCCAGAAGGAGGGTGACAGCCCCAAACGGAAGCGGGATGAGCCCGCCCACCGCAAAAGCGGTGACGTAGCCGCCAAGAAGGGCGGTGATCAGGATCGCCAGCGCGGGGCTGGGATGCAGAAGGACGATGGTGGGAATGAGAAACAGGAGAAGCACCGCGATCGCCGCGAAGGCCAGTGCCGGGGAAAGGATGCCCTCAAGGATCGGATAAAGGATCAGGCAAAGCACGGCCACAAGGACGGTAGGAAGCAGAAAGCGCATCAGCTTGCCGATCAGCAGTGCCGCCAGCAGTGCCGCCAGCGCACCGAGAATGATCACGGTAAGCCCGTGGTACTGTGTGGGAAGCAGGGGTGTGAGGATCGCGGAAAGGTCGGCCACCGCATAGATGAGATAAAAGGCGGCCCCGCCGGCACCCAGGATGAGGATCGGGCGGATCAGATAACAGCCGAGGAAGGCAAGCAAGAGGCCGATCGCCGCCACGATCGGAATAGAGATCTGAAAGGTCCCGCCCATGTTGGCGTTCAGAAAATACCCAAAGGATCGCTCCTGTATGGCTTGCAGTAGCGGTTCAAAGGACTGGAAAAGCTGCGTAATAAGGCTCATGGAGGATCCCCCTTGTAAAGAACTTGTAAAGAAAGTCGGCCGATCGCTGAAAAAATTATCGAAGGAGAAGGTTATCCCCTTGCAAAAATCTTAAAGTATGGTATAATTGTTGTAGTAAGTATACGCACACGCGCCGGCGGCGCACAGGGCAACGGCGGCAGTACCTCCATTATAGCCGCTTTGTACCGCCGTTGTCAAGGTGCTTTGAAACAAAAAACTTCTTTTCATCAAGTGGCAGGATAGCCGGAAAGCGAGGAACGTGATGGAACGCATTTATACAATACCGGTCAACGAGGCTTTTGATGCTTCGATGGCAGACCCTGCCTGCGGGTGCCCTATCTGCGCCCTGTATCGCAAGCTGGAGGAAAATGAGCTTGATCTGATCCTCGGTGGCTCGATGATGGAGCCGGACGTGCGCATCCGCACCAATCAGCTTGGCTTTTGCGGTACGCATTTTGATAAGCTGTTTATCAGAAAGAATCGCCTTGGGCTGGGGCTTATCCTGGAAAGCCACCTGAACGAGGTGAAGGAAAAGCTTTCGGTCCGTCGCCTTTCCGGCCTCTTTTCCGGCCGTGCCGCCACCGTACAGGAGGAGGCCGCCCGCGTTTCGTCCTCCTGCTATATCTGTGAGCGGATCGAGCATAATCTTTCGGGGATGCTTTCCACCGTATCCGTCCTCTTTGAGGAGGATATGGCCTTCCGCAAAAAGGTGGCCGCCCAGCCCTGGTTCTGCCTGCCGCATCTTGAGCGGCTTTTGGAGTCGGGCAAGCGCAACCTCCCCAAAAAGCTGTACGCCGATTACGCCGCTGCCGTGATCGCCCCTGTGGATCGGTATCTTGAGGCACTTTCGGGGGATGTCAGCTGGTTCTGTAAGAAATTTGACTATCGGTACGGTGAGGAGCCGTGGTATAACTCCAAGGACGCGGTAGAGCGCGCCATCGCCTTCCTCTCCGGCGCAGAAAGGTAAGCTATGATTATTGAGCGCATCATGATCGAAAGCTTTGGCAACCTTTCGAACGTGAGCTATGAATTCGGCCCGGGGCTGAACGTGCTGGTAGGTGTCAACGAATCGGGCAAAAGCATGATCGCGGCCTTCATCCGCTATATGCTGTACGGCTTTGGTACGAACAACACCGCCGACCTTACCGAGCGGGAAAAGCGTGTCAGCTGGAAAAGCCGCAGGGCAGAGGGACAGATGGAGATCCGCCTTTCGGACGGCCGCCGCTACCGCATTGAGCGTACGACCGTGGCAACCGATCAGGCAGGCCGCATCGGATATCGGGAGGAAAGCCGCTTTATCGATCTTGCGGACGGCACCCAGATTCGCAGTCTCCCCGGTGAGACCTTCTTTGCCGTGCCCGAGCAGGTGTATGCCAACACCGCCTTTTTTGATCAGATGACCGGGGCGCGCTTCAGTGAAAGCGAAATGACCCAGGCCATGGAAAACCTCCTTTTCTCGGGTGATGAGCGCGTCAGCACCCAGCGTGCCATCAAAACCATCGGTGAGGCGCGCCACTCTCTGGTGCATCCCGGTGGGATGGGGGGCGCCGTAAACGAGCTGCGGGCAAAGGGGGATGCGCTCCGCGCGCGCCTTTCGCAGGCGGTGCGCCGCAGTGCCCAGATCCACAATACCGAGGCCGATCTTCACAAGATGTCACAAAGGATCGCCGAGGCCGAGACCGCACGGGACAACCTGGCCGAGGTGGATGCCTCCTACCGTGGATATCTCACCATTACCTCCTTCGATAAGCTACATGAGATCGAAAGCCGTTATGCCGAGCTGACCGCCGAGCGGGAGAAGCTGCACCGTGAAAACGGCAACGACGGCTTTTTGCCGGATGAGGAATATCTCGCCTCTTTGCAATCGGCTGAGAAGGTATGCGAAAACGCACGGCAAAATTATCTGCGCACGGTGGAAAAGCTGCGCAGTGTGCGGGAAAATGTCAAGGTCACCAAGGAGGCCGAGGATCTTCTTGCCAAAACCGAGGCCGCAGGCGGTGCCGCCGCCCTGGAGGCCGAGTATGGCGTGCTTCATAAAAAGGAGCGCACCTACCGTGGCGTGGCGTGGACGCTGACAGTCCTGGCGGCACTGATCCTTGGTGGCGGGTGCTTTGCCCTCCGGCCTCTTTCTCTGCGCCCCGCGACCGCCCTTGTGGCCCTTGTGGTTTTGGGTGTGGCAATATGTGCCGGCCTCTTCTTCAGCAATCGCCGTCGCCTTCTTCGGCGCATCGCGGCGCTGTGTGCCGATTTTGATGCGGCCACGGGTGCCGACCTTTTGTGCAAGCTGAGAAGCGTGGAGCATACGAAGCGACAGAAGGACGAGCGCACCAAAAGCATCAGCCTTGCCGAGGAAAACGTACAGATCGCTCATCAAAGCTTTGAGGGATGCGTAGAGGAGCTTTCTCTCCTTTCCGGGAAGTGGAACAAATATGCCGTCTCGGGCTCACCCGAGGAGGTCATTGAGTCGATCAGCGTGCATGCACGCGAATTCATCAGGAAAGAGCGTGAGCTTTCCGAAAGGATCGCCGAGGTGCGCGGGCGGATGCTTTCCCTGCGTGAGGAGCTGGCCGGCTACAGTGAGATCGCTATCCGTGCCGAGGTCTCGCCCTCCCGCCGTGAGGCTATGAAAAAGATCAATTATCGCACCATCCAGGAGGGGCTTGTCTACTACAGCAATAACTGCGAGAACCTCCATGCGCAGTATAAATCCCTCCTGGAAGAGCTGGAGGAGTACCGCCGCGATGCCGAAAACCCGGCGCTTTTGCGGATCGAGCTTGCCGCGATGGATGAGCGGATGGCCACCCTGCGCCGCCGTTACCGTGCCTATGAGCTGGCACAGGAGGCTATTGCCAGCGCCAGTGACCGCTTGCGTGCCGAGATCTCGCCCCGCCTTTCGGAGTATGCCGGTGCCTTGATGAATGAGGCAACCGACGGCCGCTACGGCTCTTTGGATATTACTAACCGCCTTGCGATCTCCTACCGTGAGGGAGATAGCATGCATGCCCTTGGCAGCATGAGCGGTGCCACACAGCAGATCGCGTATATCGCCCTGCGGCTGGCCCTGATCGACATGCTGTACGAGGAGAACCCGCCCCTGTGCTTTGACGAAAGCCTTGCCCATCAGGATGACGAGCGGGTGGGAAGTATGATCACGCTTTTGAACAAGATAGCCGGTATGGGGATGCAAAGCATTCTTTTGACCTGCCATGAGCGCATCGCCAGGATCGCCGCGGCCACGGCCGAAAGCACGGTATGCCACCGGCTGGGAGAGGAGAATGGACAATGAGTAAGATGTTGATATTCGGCCCTGCCCGTACGGTAGAGACTCTGCAGGTGCCCTCGCTTACCGTGGCCGAGGAGGGCACGGGATACGAGACGGTGCTGGGCGGCGAGGGGGAGACCCTGGCCGTGGCCGTTGCCCGCCTTGGCGGCCGCGCCGTTTACTGCGGCCGCGTGGGAGATGATTCGGGCGGAAAGCGCCTTGCCCGCCTTCTTGACAGTGCCGGGGTGGATCTTTCCTGCTTCCACGTCGATCACGCCGCCCAGACCTCGCACCTTGTGCGGTGCGTGGATACGGCAGGCAATGAGAGGAGCATCCTCTTTCGCGGGGCGGACGCCCGCATGACCGAGGAGGAGGTGCGCAGTGCCTTTTCCACCGCCCCCGATGCCGTTTGCGTGGCGGGGGAGGTCTCGCATGCCTTCCTCAGCCGTATTGGCGATCTGGCAAGCGAGAGGGGTATTCCGCTGTTCCTTTTGTACCACCCCTCCTACGGGCGGTGCGAGGGGCTGCCGCCTATGGAGATCTTTATGACCGATGAGACCACCGCCGAGGGCATGGTCGGCATCCGTCCCAGCGGCACCGATACCTGCCTGCAGGCGACGATCGCCATGCAGAAGTGCGTCAAGGCGCACTATTACGTCATCCGCCTTGGCGATCGCGGTGCGTTTGTCTATGACGGCACCTATTGCCACGTGGTCAATTCCTACATCGTCCCGCAGACAGATGCCCGCGGCGCCGGCGTTGTCTTCTTTGGTGCGGCGGCCGCCGAGTATCTGACCCCCGCAGGGGACGTGCTTGCCGCCCTGCGCTATGCGGCGGCCGCCGCCGCCCTGACCACCACGCGTGCCGGTGAGGCCATCGCCCCGCCGACCGCCGATGAGGTCATGAGCTTTTTGGAACGCAACGGATGACAAGAAAACTTTACGAACCGGACGGTACACCCCGTGCGGTGGCGGTGGTAGGCCCTACCGCCTCGGGCAAGACGGCCTTTGCCATTTCGCTTTGTGAGCGCTTTGGCGGCGAGGTCGTGGGGTGTGACTCCATGCAGATCTACCGCCGTATGAGCATCGGCACGGCAAAGCCGAGCGAGGCTGAGCGTGCCCGCGTGCCGCACCATCTTGTGGATTTCCTTTCGCCTAGTCTCTCCTATAGCGCCGCCGATTATGCCGAGGCGGCAAAGGAGAAGGTGAGCGAGCTTGCAGAAAGAGGCGTTTTGCCGGTCTTTTGCGGCGGTACGGGGCTTTACCTTGAGGCCGCCCGCAGTGGCCGCCACACGGGGCTGCCCCCGGTGCCGGACGAGATCCGCGCCGCCCTGGTAGCCGAGGCCGAGACGGTGGGGGCAGAGGCGATGCACGCCATGCTTGCCGAGGTAGACCCCCCGTCGGCCGAGGCGATCCATCCGAATAACGTGCGGCGTGTTTTGCGGGCACTGGAGATCTACCGCACGACGGGCAAGCCGAAAAGCCTTTGGGATGAGGAAAGCCGGCAAACGCCCCCCGCTATGCGCCTTCTGGTGCTTGGGCTCTTTCCCACCGACCGCGAGGTTCTGCGCGCGCGCATTGACCGCCGCGTGGACGCGATGGTGGCCGCAGGCCTCCGTGAGGAGGTCTATGCCCTTTACCGGGACGGGCTTTTGCAAAAGGGCAGCACGGCCGCCGAGGCCATCGGGTACAAGGAGTACCTTGCCGCCTTTTCCGGGGCGTGCAGTGAAGAGGAGGCGGTGGCCGAGATCAAGTATGCCACCCACCGCTATGCCCGCCGTCAGCTGACCTGGTTCCGTGCGATCCCGGGGATCGTGCCCCTTCCGTGTGGGGAAGAGGGAATTACCGAGGAGGGATGGGAGCGCGCCCTTCGCCTGACAAATGAATTTTTATGCTGTGAATAAAGGAGTATACCATGAAAAGTTCCGAGTGGCTGACTATCCTGAAAAACGGGACCTCTGCCGATTTTAACCGCCTTTACGCCAATGACCCGACCGCCGTTTCGCGGTTTGAGAATGCTATCCGCGCGTTTGAGCGCAAGTACGGCAAGGACCGTGAGATCGCCGTTTTCTCGGTGCCCGGCCGCAGTGAGATCGCGGGGAACCATACCGACCATAACCGCGGCTGTGTGCTGGCCGGTGCGATCGACCGCGATATCATCGCCATTGCCGCCAAGAATGACGACAATTGCATCCGTGTGCAAAGCGACGGCTACCGTGAGATCTCGGTGCCGATCGAGCGTTGCGCCGACCCCAAGAATTTCGATCCCTTCTGCTCGGGCTCGCTGGTGGCGGGCATGGCGGGTGGCTTCCTCTCGCGTGGGTACGCAGTCGGCGGCTTTGATGCCTACACCACCACCCGTGTGCTGAAGGGCTCGGGTCTTTCCTCCTCGGCCGCCTTTGAGGTGATGGTGGGTACCGTTTTGAACCACTTCTTTAATGAAGGCAGGATCCCCGCCCCCGAGGTTGCCAAGGTCGCACAGTATTCCGAAAACGTGTATTTCGGTAAGCCGTGCGGACTGATGGATCAGATGGCCTGTGCCGTCGGCGGCTTTGTCTTTATCGATTTTGCCGATCCCGAAAAGCCGATCATCCGTCCCATCCGCTTCTCGCTGACCGGGGCAGGCTACTCGCTGGCGATCGTCAACACCGGCGGTAGCCATTCGGATCTGAATGACGATTACGCCTCTGTCCCCGCCGAGATGAAAAAGGTAGCCTCCTTCTTCGGGCGGGAGGTTCTGCGCGGCACGACCGAGGAGGAGCTTCTCGGCTCGGCGGCCGTCCTTCGCCGTACGGTGGGTGACCGTGCGCTCCTGCGTGCTTTCCACTTTGTCCGCGAAAACGATCGCGTTGTAGCGCAAAGAGAGGCACTGGAGGAGGGGCGTATCGCCGATTTCCTGCAAGGGGAGATCGCCTCCGGCCGTTCGAGCTTCGAATATTTGCAAAACGTATATACCAATAAGAACGTGGCCGAGCAGGGGCTTTCGCTGGCGCTGGCCATCACCGAGGGCCTGCTTGGCGGGCGTGACTGCGCCTGGCGCGTGCATGGCGGAGGCTTTGCCGGTACCATCCAGGCCTTTGTCCGGCGCGAGCTTGCCGAGGAATATGCGGCGGCGATCGACTCGGTCTTCGGCAAGGGCGCTTGCATGCTGCTTTCCATCCGCGAGGACGGTGCCACGCGCATCCTGCCCTGATCGTGTACCGATTTTGGTACATGTATTGCGGTATAATGAACCTGTAAAAACCGAAAAGGAGTAGAGAAATGGCAACAAAAAAGGTATCTGCCGCCACCGCGACCGTGGCGGGAAATGACAAAAAGGCGGCGCTGGAGACCGCGCTTGCCAGAATTGAGCGGGAGTGCGGCAAGGGGACGATTATGCGTCTTGGTGAAAATGCCGCCATGAACGTCAGCGCGGTTTCGACAGGCTCGATGACGCTTGACCTGGCCCTTGGCATCGGCGGTGTTCCGCGCGGCCGTGTGATCGAGATCTACGGGCCGGAATCCTCGGGTAAAACGACCGTGGCCCTGCACGTGATCGCCGAGGTGCAGAAGGAGGGTGGCGAGGCCGCCTTTATCGATGCCGAGCATGCCCTTGACCCGGTATATGCCAAAAAGCTTGGGGTGGATATCAACAATCTTCTGGTGTCCCAGCCCGATTGCGGCGAGCAGGCACTTGAGATCGCCGAGGCGCTGGTCATGTCGGGCGCGATCGACGTGATCGTGGTGGACTCTGTGGCGGCGCTTGTGCCCCGCCAGGAGATCGACGGCGACATGGGTGACTCGCACGTTGGCCTGCAGGCGCGTCTGATGTCCCAGGCGATGAGAAAGCTTTCGGGCGCCATCGCCAAGAGCAACTGCGTCGTCATCTTTATCAACCAGCTTCGTGAGAAGGTGGGGGTGATGTACGGCAACCCCGAGGTTACCCCCGGCGGCCGTGCCCTGAAGTTCTATTCCTCGGTGCGTAGCGCGATCCGAAAGGTGGACAGCCTGAAGAACGGAAGCGAGATCTACGGTAACCGTGTGCGCTGCAAGGGGGTCAAAAACAAGGTCGCCCCGCCCTTTAAGACGGCCGAGTTCGATTTCCTTTACGGCCACGGCATCTGCAAGTCGGCCGAGATCCTGGATATCGGTATCAAGCTTGGTATCCTTGAAAAGAGCGGCTCGTGGTTCTCGTATGACGGCCAGCGCATTGGCCAGGGCAAGGATAAGGCACGCGCGTATCTGGAGTCCGAGCCCGAGGTGATGAAGATCATCGAGGATAAGATCAAGGAGATCTATCGCTCGCTTGATCCCGAGGAGGGGATTCCGGAGGGAGAGAACGACGAAGAGGAGTTCGACTTCCGCGAATTCGAAGGTGACGACGAATAAAACGTGAAGGAGGACAGGGTATGAAGATCCTTTCTGTCGGAAAAGGTCGGACGGTGCCCGTCCTCCTTTTGGCGTCCCGCGAGGACGGCGCCGCGCCCTGCCGCTACGTGCTGAGCACCGGTGAGTACGAGGCGCTTGGCTCCCCGGAGGCGGGGACGCTGCTTACCGAGGAGGAGGCCGAGGCGCTTTGCCTGTATGATGAGCGCCACCGTGCCGTGCAGGCCGCAGGCCGCATCCTGGAGTTTGGGGATAACACCCCCGCCCGCCTTTTGCAAAAGCTGCGCGTGCGCGGCTTTTCGGCCGATGCCGCCGCCCGTGCGGTCGCCAAAATGGTGGAGCGTGGGTATATCCGGGAGGCCGATCAGCTAGAGCGTGCCGTGCAGGCGGCAGGGCGCAAGCTGTGGGGGCCGCGGCGCATTACCGAGGCAATGGCGGCCCGCGGGTTTGACCGCGGCGCGATCGCCGCGTGCATCGATAGACTTTGTGAGGCGGGCGAGCTTGACTTTGCCGCTGCAAGGCAGCGCTTGCTTGCCGAAAAGCTGCCCGCCGATATGCCGCCCGAGAAAAGACGTGCCTTTCTTTACCGCTACGGCTACGGCGGCGGGGATCTGTAAACCCCGAAAGCCGACCCATACCACGAAAAAACTAAAAATTAACATAGCATCAGGAGGATACCCCCCATGAGAGGTGTACATCTCGATTTTCATACCAGCCCCGACATCCCGGGGATCGGCTCGGCCTTTTGTGCAGAGGAGTTTACCAGAACGCTCCGCGAGGCCAGGGTAGACCTTGTTACCGTCTTTGCCAAGTGCCATCACGGCTATTGCTACTATCCCACCGAGGTAGGAGAGATGCATCCGCATCTGGATTTTGACCTGCTGTCCGCCGAGATCGACGCGATCCACGCGGCAGGGGCCAAGGCGCCGATCTACATCACGATGGGCTGGAACAAGAAGGATGCCGATGAGCATCCCGATTGGTGGCAGATCGACTTCCAGACCAAGAAGCCCTTCTTCTTCCACCACGACGTCGGCCCGAACGACCCCGACCGCCCGATGGCCGACGGCGGCTGGACGACCCTTTGCCCGGTTGGCGGGTACCTCGACTACCTCGAGGTGGTCACGCGCGAGGTCTGCGAGAAATTTGACGTTTCGGACGGCCTTTTCTATGACATCTGCTTCTTCAAGGATGCCTGCGCGTGCGAGAGCTGCCGCAAGGGGATGCTGGAGCGTGGGATGGACCCCGAAAGCTACGAGGATGCCAAGCGCTATTACAGCGATAAGCACGTTGAGATGATGCAGCGCCTGACCGGTGCTGTCCGCGAATACAACAAGGAGGCCCCCGTCTTTTTCAACGGCGGCGCCAATATGAACCGCACCGAGTACCATCCTCACCAGACCCACTTTGAGCTTGAGGATCTGCCGACGGCGTGGGGCGGCTATGACCTGATGCCCCTGCGCGCCAAGTACTTTGAGCGCTACGGCAAGCGCTTCCTCGGTATGACCGGTAAATTTCATCACGCGTGGGGCGAGTTTGGCGGCTTTAAGAGCCGTGAGGCACTGCGCTACGAGTGTGCCGATATGCTCAGCGTCGGTGCTGAGATCTCGGTCGGTGACCACCTGCACCCGACGGGTAAGCTCGATAAGAGCACCTATGACATCATCGGCCACGCCTTCCGCTATGTGGAGAGCATTGAGGACTACTGCAAGGATACCCGCGCCCATACCGACATTGCCCTTTGGATGAGCCACGATTACAGCACCGACGTCGGTGCCTCCAAGATCCTTGCCATTATGCAGGAGGAGTTTGACGTCATCGAATCGGGGGATGACCTGACCCCCTATCGCCTCGTTATCCTGCCCGACCGCGTCAGCCTCACCGAGGAGGATAAGCGTGCCATCTCGGCCTTTGTCGCAGGCGGCGGCAAGCTGGTGGCCTCCTATCGGTCGGTCTATCCCGAGCTTGGGGTGGAGATCCTTGAGCCCTCGCCCTACGATAAGGACTTTATCGCCTGTAGCCTCACCGAGCTTGAGACCCCCTTCCTCTCCTACGGCTCCTCGCTCCGTGTGAAGAGCGAGGGCGAGGTCCTGGCCCGCGTCTTTGACCCCTACTTCAGCCGGACCTATCACCACTTCTGCGGGCATAAGAACACCCCCTACGTACCGGAGGGGACCGACTATCCCGCCCTCGTCCGCTGTGGCAACGTCCTCTACTTCGCCCATCCCGTCTTCTATTCCTACGAGAAGTCGGGCAACTACTTCCTTGAGCAGTACATCATCCGCGCGATCGACGAGATGAAGGACCGCACCATCAAGGGGGAGAACCTGCCCTCCTGCGCCCGCGTGCGCTTCCGTAAGCGGATCGGGGAAGAGCAGTATATGCTGCACGTCCTGTATGCCCCCCCGGTCAACCGCGGTAACGTGTGCCTGCTTCCCGATTTCCCGACCCTGCACGACGTGAAGTTCTCGGTGCAGGTCAATTCCAAGATCCAAAAGGTCACCCTCCGCCCGAGCGGGGAGGAGATCGCCTTCACGCAGGAGGGGAATACGGTGTCCTTCGCGATGCCGCCCTTCTCGCTTCACGCCCTCGTGGTTCTGGAGTAAAAGCCTTGCA
>JAGBZZ010000341.1 GCA_017652965.1 Clostridia bacterium
CCGCCCTTGCGGCAAGGTATGTAGTAATGGATATCTACACCCAAAGACTGCAAATACAGATACAGAATGCTAACGGAGGTGACTCCGTCCACGTCGTAGTCTCCGTAAATGACTATGCGCTCACGATCATGGATGCCGCGGATCAAACGCTCGGCGCCCGCTCGCATATCCTTCATCAAAAACGGATCATGCAAGATCTCACTGCCCTTGCTTAAGAACCTCTTTGCTTCTTCTGCACTATTGCATCCTCGCCCGATCAGCAATTCCGCGCATGGTAAGGTTACGCCAAGCGCGCGGCTGATCGATAAAGCAATCGTGTTGTTTATTCTATTTTTATGTGCGAAATGGACATTCCATTTTTTGATGGCATTTTGCTTCATGCATTTCCTCACAGTATAACAAATGAACTTATCGGAGGTGTTTATCTAAAATCGCCAGAGCCACAGCAATTCCATCCACGGCCGCACTGGTGATTCCTCCGGCATATCCCGCGCCCTCTCCGCAAGGATAAATATCGGGGTGCCCAAGGCACGCATAATCTTCTCCGCGTAAAATACGCAAGGGGGCGGAGGTTCGGGTCTCAACACCCGTAATGGGCACGTCCGGCGCATCAAAGCCGGAAATTCGTCGGCCGAAAGCAGTAAATCCACACTTAAGACCGTCACACACAAATTTGGGAAGAACCGTATTAAGATCAGCTACGCGACAGTCGCCACCCATATAGGAGGGAGAGATGCGCTTAGGCTCACGGGTGGCTTTTCCTGCGTAAAAATCACTCAAGGTTTGCACCGGGGCAACGTATCGGCCGCCGCCGGCAACAAAAGCCGCACGCTCAAGGGAGCGCTGAAACTCAATCGCTTTTCGAGGATCATTTCCGTAATCCTCACGATCGACAGACACCGCAATGGCAGCATTGGAATTAACCCCATCCCGCGCATGCCGGCTCATGCCGTTAACAACAACGGTATTCTCTTCCGATGCCGCGGCCATGACTTCACCGCCCGGACACATACAAAAAGAATACACACCTTTCTCGCCCAAGCGATGAGACACCGCATACTCGGCATGACCGAGACGAGGATCCCCGGCAAACTCGCCAAAAAGAGCTTCATCCATATCCTTTTGCAAGTGTTCAACCCGTACGCCCACCGAAAACGGTTTGGGCGCAACTGAAAAGCCCTGCGTCATCAAATATTCATAGGTGTCTCGCGCACTATGTCCTAATGCAAGCACCAATGCGCCATAGGAGATCGATTCTCCCTCCGCCGTCATAACTCGACCGTTTTCGAAGGATACCGCTCGGGTATGATAGCGGATCTCGCCTCCCAGGCGAAGAATCTCGATTGCCATATTCTTAACGACCGTGCGCAGGATATCTGTACCTACGTGAGGCTTGGCGCGAAATACGATATCAGACGGTGCACCCATATCCGCCAGAGTTTTGAGAACGAAAGAACAACGAGGATCAGTAATACGAGTAGTCAACTTTCCGTCGGAAAACGTGCCGGCACCGCCAGCACCAAATTGAATATTACTGTTAACGTCCAGTGATCGCTCCCGATAGAAGTGATCCACAGACGCCACACGGGAATCCACGTCTCCACCCCGTTCCAGCACCAGGGGCTTCA
>JAGBZZ010000342.1 GCA_017652965.1 Clostridia bacterium
CCGCGCCCATGAGCTTTGGCAGAGGGTGTGCAAAAAGGATTTCTGCCACTTCTTTGACGATATCAAGGCGGGCAAATATAGTCTTATGGTCTGCTTTATGCTGGAGGCCAAGGCCCTTGATGCCTGGCTGACGCGGGATGCTCAGAATGCAGTTGATGGATGCTGCGCTGTGAGGTAAATATGACGAAAAAAGAATTAAAGGCGCTCGTTGCAAGGATCATTGACGGGCGTGCAGAGGATATCATCAGGATCGGGGAAAGCATCCTGGCAAGACCCGAGATGGGCTACCGTGAGGTCGAGACGGCACGCCTTGTCAGGCAGGAGCTTGAAAAGCTTTCGATCCCCTACCGTGACGGGCTGGCGCTCAGCGGTGTCAGGGGGGAGATATGCGGGCGGGAGCATCGCGCCCGCGTGGCGGTGATCGGGGAGATGGATGCCGTCGTCTGTGCCCTGCATCCCTCTGCGGATGTGGTAAGCGGCGCGGCGCACGCCTGCGGTCACCACGCGCAGATCGCCTCAATGCTTGGCTGTGCCATGGGGCTTTCGGCCATTGCGGGCGAGCTTGACGGTGACGTCAGCCTTCTTGCCGTGCCGGCCGAGGAGTTCGTGGAGATCGAATACCGCGCAAGACTGCGCGAGAGGGGGGATATCACCCTCCTTGGCGGTAAGCAGGAGCTGATCGCCCTCGGGGAATTTGACAACGTGGATATGGCGATGATGGTGCATGCCAAGGGTAATGCCCCTGCGGGGGCGGTATATCCCGTCGGCCCCGGGATGGGCTTTGTCGCCAAGAAGATCAATTTTATCGGTAAGGCGGCCCACGCGGGCGGCGCCCCCCACGAGGGCATCAACGCCCTGAATGCCGCCATGGCCGCCATGATGTGCATCCACGCCGCCCGCGAGACCTTCCGCGATGAGGACAAGATCCGCGTCCATCCGATCATCACCAACGGGGGCGAGCTTGTCAACGTGGTGCCCGATCTTGTCACGATGGAGACCTACGTGCGCGGCGCAACGCCGGAGGCTGTCCGGGATGCCTCGGAAAAGGTAGACCGTGCGATCCGCGGTGCCTCGATGGCCATAGGCGCCGAGTGCGAGATCATCGATTACAAGGGATATCTGCCGCTTGCCCAGTCCGAGGCGCTTATGGCGGCCTTTACGCAAAACGCCGAGGAGGCGGGCATCCCTGTCATCCCCGGCTTTGACATGACAGGCTCGACCGATATGGGCGACCTTGGGCATATCATGCCGGTCATCCAGCCCTGCATGGGCGGCTTTCACGGCAACCTGCACGCGGCGGATTTTTCGGTCGCCGACAAATGGGCGGCCTACGTCCTGCCCGCCAAGCTGATGGCCATGACGGTCATCGACCTTCTAGCCGACGGTGCCGAGGGGGCACTGGCGATCAAGCGTGAATTTATACCGAAAATGACAAAGGAGGAATACCTTGCTTACTGAAGGCAAGGGAAAATGAGTATGATCTGGACTGAAGAAAAGCTGAATGAACTCTTAGTGACCCCCAGCGACCGGCTGGTGGCCGATATCGCCGGGATAACCGGGGATATCATGATCCTCGGTGCGGGCGGAAAGATGGGCCCCACGCTTTGTATCCTTGCCAAGCGCGCCGCAGAAAAGGCGGGCATCACGAAGCGTATCATCGCGGTCTCGCGCTTTGGCGATGCCGATACGCTTGCCCTTTTGCACCAAAACGGGGTAGAGACCATCAGTGCCGACCTTTTGGATATGGATGCCCTGAATGCCCTGCCGGATGTGGAAAACATCATCTTCATGGCAGGGCGCAAGTTCGGCACCGACGGCGGCAGTGAGTATCTGACGTGGGCGATGAACGCCACCCTGCCAAGCTTTGTGGCCTACCGCTTCAGGAGGGCCAACATCGTCATCTTCTCGTCGGGCAACGTCTATCCGATCGTCCCTGTGGCGGGCGGCGGATGCACCGAGACCGACAGACCCGCCCCCTCGGGTGAATATCCGATGAGCGTCCTGGCCAGGGAGCGTGCCTTTGAGTACGTCTCGCAGAGGTACGGCACGAGGGTCTTCAATTACCGCCTGAATTTTGCGATTGACCTGCGCTACGGTGTCCTCTTTGACTGCGCCAAGAAGATCAGAGACGGCACGCCCATCTCGCTGGATACCCCCTGCTTCAACTTCATCTGGCAGGGCTCGGCCAACGAGATGGCCATCCGTGCGCTTCTGCACACCGCATCCCCGATGAAGACGATGAATATCACCGGCCCCGAAACCGTTTCGATCAAAAAAGCGGCCGAAAAGCTCGGTGAC
>JAGBZZ010000343.1 GCA_017652965.1 Clostridia bacterium
CCGCGCCCATGAGCTTTGGCAGAGGGTGTGCAAAAAGGATTTCTGCCACTTCTTTGACGATATCAAGGCGGGCAAATATAGTCTTATGGTCTGCTTTATGCTGGAGGCCAAGGCCCTTGATGCCTGGCTGACGCGGGATGCGGCCAAGGCGCGTGCACTGATCGGGGTCACGGTCGGGATCCTGGATCGCTTTTCTACCGACCGCAGGCTCAATCCGATGCTCTGCCGCTATACAGGCCACCTTGTGTTTGTGAGCTCACTGGTGTACGACTGGCTCTATCCGCATCTTACCGAGGAGGAAAAGACGCATATCATCGAAAGATGCGAGACCCTTCTTGCCTCGGGCATGGAGATGGGATACCCGCCGACAAGGCAGAGAAACACGCACAGCCACGCGCACGAGACCCAGCTTTTGCGCGATATGCTCGGCTTTTCCATAGCGGTGTATGACGAGCGCCCCGACATCTACGATTTCTGCGCCGGCAGGATCTTTGACGATTTCGTGCCCTTCTACCGCTTCAGCCACAGCGGCGGGCTCAGCCATCAGGGCGCGGCCTACGGTTCTTATCGCCACTGCGCGGCGCTTTGGTGCCAGCTGATCTTTTACGCCATGTGCGGCGAGAGGGTCTTTGACAAATGCGTTGAGGAGATGGCGGACAGCTATTACTACCTCACGCGCGCCGACGGCGAGAGCCTTCGCATCGGAAACGACTGCAACGACGATAAGGGGGGCGGGATCTCGATCAAGTATCCCTTTACGGTGGTCTCCTTCCTGGCGGGGGCGATCACGGGGAACGAGCAGTACCGACAGTATTTCTTCGAAAATTATCACGACGAGCTTATGCTGCCGTCCGTCTATGACATCGGCTATTATAAGTACGGCTGCTACGGCGAGGGGATCTATTCGCCCGTGGTGCATCTCGTCTTTAACCGCATCCTGCCGCCCTATACCCCCAAAAAGCCGGAAAAGGCGAAGCATTTTCCGTATCCGAACGGCGTGACCGTCTATAAGGATGAGGAAAAGGGCACGACCGTCTATATGAAGATCGGTGAGCTTTGGTGCCAGGGGCACGAGCATTACGATACGGGGGATTTCCAGATCTACCACAACGGTATTTTGGCGTCAAGCTCGGGCACTTATCACACCTACGGAAACAACCACTTCCACAACTATCTTATCCGCACCTCGGCGCACAACTGCCTGACGGTGCGCGATCCTGCGGTGGAAACGCTTGGCACGGTCAACCTGTATCCCACGGGGACGGCCGAGCTTTTGAACGACGGCGGCACAAGGATGCCCCCCGTCCCCGACAGCTACCCGAACGAGCCCGATCTTGCCAAGGCGTGGGAGCGCGACTGCCGCATGGCTAAGGTGCTGTCTCATACAGAAGGTGAGGAGCTTGTCGAGATCGTCGGGGATCTTAGCGAGGCGTATTCCCACACCTGCGACCGCGTGATCCGCAAAATGTCCTTTGAGCCAAAGGCAGGGGAGTGCGGCGTTTTCACCGTCAGCGATGAGGTCGTGGCAAAATCGCCCGATTTCATCAAGTGCTTCCACATCCACACGATGGCCGAGCCGACGGTGGAGGGGAACACCGTGACGGTAGAGCATAAGGGCGGGCGGCTTGTTTGCACCGTCCTTGAGCCTGCCGATGCCGAGATCCGTGCCATCGGCGGTGGGGATCTTCGCTTTACGACAAACGGCATCCCGATCCCAAGTGAAGAGACCGCCGACCGCGAGTGCGGCTGGGGCAAGGTGATCATCTCGCCGCGCAGTGCGGCCTGTGAGCATCACTTCAAGGTCAGAATGCAGTTGATGGATGCTGCTCGGTGAGGTAAATATGACGAAAAAAGAATTAAAGGCGCTCGTGGCAAGGATCATTGACGGGCGTGCAGAGGATATCATCAGTATCGGGGAAAGCATCCTTGCAAGACCCGAGATTGGCTACCGTGAGGTCGAGACGTCACGCCTTGTCTGGCAGGAGCTTGAAAAGCTTTCGATCCCCTACC
>JAGBZZ010000037.1 GCA_017652965.1 Clostridia bacterium
CCTTTGCCTCGATCGGCACGCACACGGCATCGCGGGCGATACCGCCGTTACCGTGGAGGGCGTAGATCACCTCCACAAGGGGGATTTCCTTCAGCTTTTTGATGATGCCATGCTCACGCCCGCCACCACCGACGACCATCAGCTTCATCGGCGCACCTCTTAATGGTGGAACAGACGCATGCCGGTAAAGGCCATGGTCATGCCGTACTTGTTGCAGGTCTCGATGACCTGATCGTCACGGATCGAGCCGCCGGGCTCGGCAATATAGCGCACACCGCTCTTCTTGGCGCGCTCAATGTTATCGCCAAACGGGAAGAAGGCATCCGAGCCAAGCGCCACACCGTCGATGGTGTCAAGATAGGCGCGCTGCTCTTCACGGGTGAAGGGGGCGGGCTGTACGGTAAAGTACTTCTGCCAGTTGCCGTCTGCCGTCACGTCCTCCTCGTTCTGGTTGATGTAGCCGTCGATCACGTTGTCGCGCTCGGGGCGGCCGATGGTCGGCAGGAAGGGCAGGTTCAGCACCTTCTCATGCTGACGGAGGAACCAGGTGTCGGCCTTTCCGCCGGCAAGACGGGTGCAGTGAATGCGGGACTGCTGACCGGCACCGACGCCGATAGCCTGGCCGTCCACCGCATAGCAGACAGAGTTCGACTGGGTGTACTTCAGGGTGATCAGCGCAATGATAAGATCGCGCACGGCGCTCTTCGGCATGTCCTTTTCGGCCGTTACGATATTCTCAAGAAGGGGCTCGTCAATGCGGAAGTTGTTTCTGCCCTGACGGAAGGTGATACCGAAGACCTGCTTCTCCTCGATCTCGGCGGGAACGTAGTCGGGATCGATCGCAACGATGTTGTAGTTGCCGTTTCTCTTGGACTTCAGGATCTCCAGCGCCTCAGGCTCATAGCCGGGGGCGATGATACCGTCCGAGACCTCGCGCTTGATGAGCTTGGCGGTGGTAACGTCGCACACATCCGAGAGGGCAACCCAGTCACCGAACGAGCACATACGGTCGGTGCCGCGGGCACGGGCATAAGCGCAGGCGAGGGGGGATTCGTCAAGCCCCTCGACGTCATCCACAAAGCATGCGCGCTTCAGGGTATCCGAAAGCGGAATACCGACAGCCGCCGAGGTGGGGCTGACGTGCTTGAAGGAGGTGACAGCGGGAAGGCCGAGGGCCTCCTTCAGCTCCTTGACCAGCTGCCAGGCGTTGAGGGCATCCAGAAAGTTGATGTAGCCGGGGCGGCCGGAAAGGATCTCGATCGGCAGATCGGCATCCCCCTGCATATAGATCTTGGCAGGCTTCTGGTTCGGATTATTGCCGTATTTCAGTTCAAATTCCTTCATGCTGGTATCCTCATTTCTCGTATTTGTTCACAAGGCGCTCGGTCACCTCGCCGGTGGCAAGGTCGGTATAGCACACATACAGGGAGATCTTGTTATCCTCGTTGAGGGCGCCCCACAGCGAGGAGGTAAGGGCATCGATATCATCGGGGATCGCCACTCTCTCGGGCTCACCCTGGAAGGTGGGGATCGGGTTGCCGTCGGTCACGTAGGTGTGGATGAAGTGACCAAGGCCCGCCTTGGCGGGATAGTCAAAGGTGTAGCGGGCGCACTCGCTGCCCTCGGCATCGATCGACTTGAGGATGCTCATCTGATAGGTGAAATCCCCGTTGCCAAAGGTGGTCATGGCGCTGATGCGGGGGGTGAAATTCGGGGCGTCCGGCTCAAAGGCACGGCTCTTCAGGGAGCCACGGAAGCACTTCCCCTCCCGAAGCCCCTCGTAGATGGTGTCGGTCTGGTCGCCGTTCGTCACGATCAGCTTGTCCTCATACTTGCGCACGGCGGCATAGATGATCAGCGAGGGATCCTCGACAAGCGAGGGATCAAAGGGCTCGGTAAAGAGGGCACCGTCCCGCTTCACAAACACGCGGTTGCGGCTGTTCTTCGAGCGGCCCATGATGAAATAGGCCGAAACGGCCGCCTTGCCGTTTGCGGTTTTGCCGACCACAATACCGCGGCCGACGTAAGGATTCTCGCGGATCAGCTCCGCAATGTCATGGATCTTGTAAATATTCATGGCTCTCTCGCTTTCTCTTATTGATTCTTCAGGCTCTTGGCCAGCATCTCGCACGCCTCGGGGAGGAGCTTCCATTCGGCCTCCTCCATCACCCGGCGCTGCAGGATCTCGGGGGTGTCCCCGTCACGGATCTCGACCGCCTTCTGCAAAGGATGCGTCCCCCATCCGGGATCTCGTTGACGAGATGCACGGTTGCCCCGGTCACGCGGACACCGTAAGACAGCGCCGCCTCGTGTACGCGCAGGCCGTAAAAGCCGGCACCGCAGAAGGAGGGGATCAGGGAGGGATGGACGTTGATGATCTTATCGGGATAGGCCGCGATCACGCGCGGCCCAAGGATCGAAAGGAAGCCTGCCAGCACCACAAGGTCTGCCTTGGCCTCGCGGAGGGCGGCAAGGATCGCATCCTCAAAGGCCTCCTGCGAGGGGCTGTCCTTGCGAGAGCAGACCACCGAGGGGACCCCCGCCTTCGCGGCGCGCTCGAGGGCAAAGACCCCGGGCTTGGAGGAAAGGACCAGCACGACCTCCCCACTGGGGATCGCACCCGCCCTCTCGGCATCCAGAATTGCCTGCAGGTTCGTGCCGCCACCCGAAACAAGGACGGCTATCCTGGCTTTTTTCATGCGTCTGCCTCCTCGGTGTCACCGGTCGCGGCATCCGCGTCCTCTTCGGCTTTGCGGTCGGCCTCCCGCATCAAGGCGGAAAGCGCGGGCAAAAGCATACCGCCCACCGTGTTGCCAAGGATAACAAGCGGCAAGAACCAAAGGCCGGAAACGGCAAACGAGGTCTTCATCTGTGCATCGTATTCCAAAAGGTAAGGAAGCGATGCCCCGTAGTAGAACATATCGGCGATCGAATGCTCAAAGCCGGCCAGGATAAAGGCAGGCACGCACATGAGAATACCGACGACCGTCCCGCGTTCGCGGTAGATCGAAACGGCAAGATACATCAGCACACCGCAAAGGATGGCGCGCAAAAGGGTCATGTACCAGGGGGCTTCAAACTTCGCACTCATCAGGGAGGCGGACACCTTGGAAAGCGACTCGGAAAGCAGGGCACCCACCAAAAGGGTAGCCACCGCGTTGCCAAGCAGGGTCACGCCCACGTCGGCGATCTCGCGACCCGTGTGGCTTTCGGCAAGATAGCCCACCTTACCGGTGAAAAGGCCGTAGCCCTTCAGGCAGATGCAGATAAGCGCCACCGAAAAGAAGAAGGCACCGGCAAGCGTACCAAGCATCGTGTAGGTGGTGTTCATGGTCTGGTAAGCGTTCAGATAAACGGCGCCGCCGATGGAGATCATAAGCCCACCGGCAAGGGCGGCATAGAACTGCTTCAGCATATGGTGATCTTCTCCTCTCCCTTCACAATCTTACCGATGACGTAGGCATCCTCGCCCGCGGCACGGAGGACCGAGAGGGCGGTCTCCACCTCGGCGGCGGGAACGACCACACTCATGCCGACGCCCATGTTGTAGGTGTTGAACATATCGCGCTCGGAGATATTACCGGTCTTGGCCAAGAGATCGAAGATGGGAAGCACGCGCACGGCACTACGGTCGATCTCGGCACACAGGCCATCCGGGATCGAGCGCGGGATATTCTCATAGAAGCCGCCGCCCGTGATGTGCGAGATGCCCTTGACGTCCACCTTTTCAAGAAGCGCCAGCACCGCCTTCACGTAGATGCGGGTGGGGGTGAGAAGCGTCTCGGCAATGCTCTTGCCACCCAGCGCCTCGCAGGGCTCGTACAGCTCGGCCGGGTTCTCGTCAATGCGGAAGACCTTGCGGCAAAGCGAGAAGCCGTTCGAGTGGATACCGGTCGAGGGCAGGGCGATCACCACGTCACCCTCGGCCATGCGGGTGTTGTCCAGGATCTTTTTCTTGTCGACGATACCGACGGCAAAGCCGGCAAGGTCATAGTCCTCAAGCGGCATAAGGCCGGGATGCTCGGCCGTTTCACCGCCGATAAGGGCGGCGCCCGACTGCACACAGCCCTCGGCCACACCGCCGACGATCTCTGCGATCTTCTCGGGGTAGTTCTTGCCGCAGGCGATGTAATCGAGGAAGAAGAGCGGGCGTGCGCCACA
>JAGBZZ010000344.1 GCA_017652965.1 Clostridia bacterium
GGTGCGGTAGTCTTTTACGGCGAGGGCGGCAAGCGTCGCCGCCTCTTCAAATCGCTCGGCACCTGCGGGGTCGTACACCGCCACCACGGGAAAGCCGGCGGCGGCCGCCGTTTGCATGGCGTACAGGGCATCCTCAAAGACTGCCGTCTCGGCCTTTTTTGTACCGAGGGCGGCAAGCGCCGCCTCGTAGATCACGGGGGTATCCTTACGCGCCCCGACCTCGGCGCAGGTGAAGATGTGCGAAAAATAGGAAAGAAGCCCAAGGCGCGAAAGCGTCCGCAGGACGGTGGGGCGGTCTGTGAGGGTGGCAACCGCCATCGGTACACCTGCGTGCGAGAGGGCCGAAAGCATCTCGCGCACCCCCGGCTTTGGCAGGACGGTATCGTAGCGCGCATCGGCCGTGCGGTTCATGCCGTCAAGGATTCCCTCGCGCCCCTCGGGCAAGGAAAAGGCTTTGCGCAGATATTCGGCCGCATCGGAAAGGGTAAGGCTTTCTAACCGCTCCTCAAGCCCCGCGGGCGGTTCAATACCGCGAGAGCGGAGGTAGGCCGAGGCAAAATCCTCCCAGATCATCATAGAATCGAGAAGCGTGCCGTCCAGGTCGAAGATCGCGCCGCTGATCGTAAAATTCTTCATTTTGTCAGGTTTTGTTTACGAGATATTTGTTTTTATCTCGGGGGTTGCCTGTTCTTTTGAATGGTAGAACAGAAGAAGCACGCCGTGCCGCACCGAAACGGTGGCAAAGGTGCCGAGAAATTCATTGCTGACACCAAGCGGCACGTCGGGGTAAAGGCTTGCCTCATCCAAGGGATACCGCAGGCCGCAAAGGCTGACGCCCTCGGCTACCCCGCCAAGGGCAAGGACCGAAAGCGTGCCGCGCATGGCGGAGGAAAAGGCGGCTGTCTGCCCGTCTGCGATCGCGGTGACGGCTGTGCCGTCAGCGCCGAAGAGGGTTGCCTCTACACCGCCCCTAGCAAGGCGGGCAAGAAGCTGAAGATTGGCGACGGTATGGTCAAGCCGACCGCCGAGGGCGGAAAAGAGGAAAAGGCGGCGGTATCCGCGCGCCAGCGCCTCGTCTGCGGCAAGGGCAAGGTCGGTGTCGTCCTTTTCGGCCGGGTGGCAAAGGGTGGGCACGTCCGCCGGGCGATAGCCGAGAGAATCAAAGTCCCCCACTGCAAGGTCGGGCCTTCCGAAGGCACGGCAGGCGGTTTTGTAGCCACCGTCCGCCGCGATGACAAAGACCCCCTCGCGCGCAGGGCAAGAAACGGGCAAGGACTCCTCCCCCGCACCGAAGATATAGCATGCTTTTTTCATTGGTATCCTCCCTTAGCGGTAGGTTTTGCGGTTATGAATGCAGTGCAACAAAGCGGATCAGGCGTGCCCAATCCTCACGGCTGAAGTAATGGCGACCGCGGCGCAGATGGTAGCCGACGTCCCCCTCAAGGTAGGCATCGGCCGCGGTGGGAAGCCGATCCTTGTACACAAGGCCGCGGGCAAAGGCGGGGCTTGCCGCCACGCAGGAAAGCATCTCGGAGAGGGGATCCGCCCACTCGTCCTCGGTTGCACTGCCGACAAGGACGGGGCGCGGGGCGATCGCGGCGATCAGATGGTGCTGGTCAAAGGGCATCGTGTCCTCGCGGTTGCCGTATTTTTCGTAATTTTCACAGAACCAATAGGGGAACACACGGTAGATGGCCTCGGCCGTTTCGCCCCTCTTCCCGCGGGTGATGGCCGCGCCCGAGCAGCCCGAATCGTTGGAATAGGCATGGGTGAAGCGCGTATCGGTCGCGGCGGCGAACAGCGCCGTCTTGCCAAGGCGGGAGTGCCCGCACACCACCGCACGCCCAAGATCAAGGCGGTCGGATACCGTTTCGGCATAATCGAGGACACGGTGCGAGGCCCACGCCC
The DNA here is from genome assembly GCA_017652965.1 of Clostridia bacterium. The sequence goes on from JAGBZZ010000344.1 coordinate 1,909, forward strand.
ACATAGCGATCTTACCGGCGTCCGCAGGGGCACGGCATCCCCCCTCAAAGAGGGCTGCCGCCAGGCCGTTTTCAAAGTCCCCGTCGTCCGAGGTCACATCCTTATACCAAAAGGAAAGGACGGCAAAGCCGTTGTCGACCAGCTCCTCTGTCGGCATGTAGCGATCCGGCACGTCGGGGCGGAAATTGATATGCACAAAGAAGGGGTGCTTCCCCGCCTCTGTCGGGAGGGTCACATAAAACGGGAAGGAAAAGGGCTTTCCGCCCACCGTCCCCTCGGCCGTGACCTTATCGCAGGTGGCCTTCCCTGCACAGAAATTCAGGATCACGTTGGCCTGCACGCGGAAGGAGAGCGTCTCGGGGCGCGGCGGCAGATAGCCGTATTCCTCACGCTGTAAAAGCTCCAGCATTTCCTCGCGGGATGCAAGCGGGGGGAGGCCTCGCTCCTTCAAAAGCTCTGCGATCATAGTAACACCTCTTTCGATTTTCGCTATGGATGGGTCGGTATCATTATATCATATAGGCGCCGCAAAATCAAGGCAAAGTATCGGATATCCTCGTTTTTCAAATGATGCATCGCCTTGCGGCGATATGATGTTGTGACTTGCGGCACAAATGAAAAAATCCCGAAAGCGATGCTTTCAGGATTTTTTGGCACGGGTTGGCAAAAACAGATGCCATTTGCCACC
>JAGBZZ010000345.1 GCA_017652965.1 Clostridia bacterium
CCGTGCTGCTTCAGGATCTTCAGACCCTCACCCTTTCTGGTGATGGCAAAGGAGGTAAGCGTGGTGCTTCTGCCCTCCAGGATATCCACGACCTCAACGTCGCAGGCCTTGGCGCACTTGTAGATAAAGGTAAAGCTGAAATCGGTCTCGCCCTTTTCTAGGAGGAGATAGTCCTCGGTCGATACACCCGTCAGCCTTGCCAGCTCCTCGGGGGTATAGCCCTTCGCCTCACGCAGGCCCTTGATTCTGCCTGCTACTTCTTTCAAACTGTAATCCATTTTGTGACTCCTTTCGTCCTTCTGATCATGGTTACTAATTTGAATACAACAAAAAACTCGCCTCAAAAGAAACCTTTGAGACGAGTTAATAACCCGCGGTACCACTCAAATTACGGAAAAATCCGTCACTTTCCGGGCTCTAACAAGCCCTTTGCCTTTACGCAGCATTACGGAAGAAGTCTACTCAGCATCCGCCTTTCGGTTCTTCGACTCGGAAGCGATAGGTCACACGGAACGCCTTGTCATTGTCTCGCACCAACCGACAACTCTCTGGAGGCACTGCCCTCCGACCCTCTTCGTCACAGTCTTTTGTGATATTCAAATTTGAACCGATTATAGCACAAAAATCCGCACCTTGTCAATAGATTTTCGAAACTTTTTTCGTTTTTTCGGTCGTTTTCGGAAAAAGCGGTCGGCAATCGGCTCTGCGGGGCGCTTTTTTTGCTGACCTCAGCCTTTGGTCAGCTTCCGATTGACAAAATCCACGGTGTAGCCGTCGGGCAGCCCCACGGTGCTTTCGGTATCCATGCCGAACTCCGCCTGCCATACCGAAAGCGGGATGCGCTTTGCCCCCTCCGGGGTGCGGCTGATGAAGACGGTGGGGTCTGCCTCATCGGGATGGTAGAAGCGATTGCCAGAGGCGCGCAGCACCTGCCCGAACCCGCCTGCGGCGTAGGAATGGTAGATCGGCTCGTCGCCTGCCGTGATAACGGCATTGTTCTCAAAGATCACGCCGACATGCCCTTCGCTTCTTCCCATAGCAACAACGCCGTGCTGACCGAAGGCGAAGATATTGTCCCGCACTGTGTTATACGCGCCGTAATGCTGATAGAAGCAGTTGGAGCGGCAGTTGACCACCACGTTACGCTCCACCGTGACGTAGGACGAGCCCTCGTCGGTGTAGATGCCGTGGCCGCCGTAATGGGCACTGACCACGTCGTGCACGTAGTTACCCTCGACCACCGTGCCGCTTTGCATGCCGAGAAGGTAGATGCCCGCCATATCCGAAAGCAGGCCGACACCGATATGGTGGACATGGTTGCGGCGGATGATATTGCCGTAGGTGTGCGTGGGGGTATAGCCCCAGACAAAGCCGACCGAAATGCCCGAATAATCGGTATACGAGATCTCGTTATCGGCAATCTCGTTATAGGAGGCATGACAGACGAGCACCCCGCAGGCGGCGGCATAACGGCGGCCGATATGGCGAATGGTGTTCCCCGTGACCGCGCAGGTGGAAATGCACTCGGCCTCTCCCGAGCCCTCGGTACGGAAGATCCTTACGCCGCCGCCACCGAGATTTTCGAAAAGCGAACGCTCAACGCGCACCCTCTCGCATCCGTCCAGGATCTCAACGGCATAAAGGCCAAGTGCCGAGAAGCGGCAGTCTTCCACCGCGCAATTGACGGCATACTTGAAGCGGACAGCCCCGTAGCCGCCGCATACCGACTGAGGATCCGAGGCGTATGCCTGCACCACACCGTCCCCGTTCGGCGTGGCGCTCCTGCTGGCGTAATCGCCACGGCTGCAGAGAAATTCAAGGTTACGGAAACGGATGCCGGAGACACGCGCCTCGGGCGTGCCCGCTACGGTGATGATCTGCTCGACCGTCGGGGCATAGACCTGCAGGGTGGCAGGGTCAACGGCGGGATCCTCGGGCACGTAATAAAGCATCCCCTTCGGCAGGTCAAGGTACCAATCGTTCGGTCGTCCAAAGCCTGCCGCGATGTTTTCAAGATAGTAGCAAAGCTCGCTGGTATCGTTTTTATCGTAATTGACGCTGTTCTTGAAGCGCGAGCGATACGCCATCACCAGCTTGCCCGTTTCGGGATCGTAGCTTTCCACGGGGGAATGCTCGTCTACCCAGTAATGGTAGAAGGAGACGATGGCATCCTCAATGCCATCGATGCCCGCAAGATCCTCCTTGTGCGCAATAAACCACTTGGAGCCGTCCCCAAGCTTTTTGGCATCCATACGCTCAACCGCGACAGCACGGAGCGTCCCCTCGCGGGGGTAACGGGCGGCCGAGGCGCGCTTGCCGTTTACGTAAAGATCTGTAAAGTGCCATGCCCCGCTTTCCACCTCCGGGATATGGAGGGAAAGGCAGGGGACACCGCGGAAGGTGTCGGGAGAAAAGCCGGTAAGGGGGCGGCCGCCGACAAGACGGGCGGGCGTGTCACCGTAGCCCTCAAAGGTAACGTCACGCATCACGTAGCCGCCGTTCATTGCGCCGACCGTAAAGGTCTCGCCAAAGTAATGCTCTCCCTCGATGCGCACTGTGATGGGCTGCAGATGCGCGGGGGTGTGCATGCCGACAAGCAGCTCACGCAAGCGGCGGAAGCTGCGGATCGGCCCGGATGTGCCCTTACCGGGATGGGGGGCAAAGCCGGTGTAGGCATCGCTCCCCTCGGTGGCGGATATATAGATCGTTGAGGAATTGGTATAATCAAGCATGGCCTTATATCCTTTCACGGTATGATCTACCTTGATTTTAGCATACGGCACCCTCATTTTCAAGTTTAAATGTATTTTTTAGAAAAACTTTTTCCTTTTCGCTTGCAAACGAGGGGGTTATGCTTTATAATGAAAGGCGAAAGAAACGGAGCATTCCGTGAAATAAAGGAGAATTTGCTATGAGTGAACCGATCCGCGTTGGCCTTCTCGGGCTTGGCCGTGCCGGCAACGGCATGCACGTGACCGCCCTGAAGGAAAGAACCGATATGTATAAGATCGTGGCCGTTTGCGACCTGATCGAGGAGCGTTGCCAGAAGGTAGCCGCCGATTTCGGCTGCCGCACCTACGGAAGCGCCGAGGATCTTCTGAAGGATGAGGAGATCGAGCTTGTGATCATCGCTACCCGCTCGTGCGATCACTACCGCCACGCCGTCATGGCGATGGAGGCAGGCAAGCATGTCTTCCTTGAAAAGCCGATCACGCTTTCCTACGAAGAGGCTATCGACCTCTTTGAGCGCTCCGAAAAGCCGGGTGCGCCCCGCTTCTTCCCGCAGCAGAACCGCCGCTTTGAGGCGGTGTTTATGGATCTTGAAAAGACGATCGCCTCGGGTAAGCTTGGTAACGTGTTTGAGATCACCATTACCGAAAAGGGCTATCAGCGCCGCGACGACTGGCAGACCATCGATGAGTTTGGCGGCGGCCAGCTTTTCAACTGGGGTCCGCACATTGTGGACCAGTCCCTGCGCCTGCTTGATGCCCCCGTGAAGCACCAGTTCAGCCATCGCGTGCATGCCGTGGCGGGCGGTGACTGCGAGGACCACTTCTCTGCCCACTTTATCGGTGAGAACGGCCGCAAGGTCAATATGAGCATCAGCGGTGCCTCTGCCCTTGACACCGGCCGCCATTATCTGGCGCACGGCACGCGCGGCTCGTATGATGCAAGCGCGACCCACGTACACGTGAAGTATATCGACCCCGCCCAGGAGATGCCCCCTGTCATTTCGGACCCCGGCACTCCCATGAACGGCTTTGGTGCAAGCGGCACCTTCTCTGCCGTGATCGAGCCCAAGTGGATCGAGGAGGAATACGACCTTAAGCAGGATCTGCGCGTGCTTTGGGGCTATATGTACGAAAGCCTCAGAAACGGTGCCGAGTACCCCATCAAGAAGGAAAACGTTATTGCCCTGATGCAGGCGCTTTGCCGCATCAAGGAGGAAAGCCCCCTGAACGTCTTTGTTGGCTGAGTGGGTCTTTCCGCATAAGGAAGAGAGACTGTATGCCTGCGGCGTGCAGTCTCTTTTTCTTGACTTTCTTCGCGTTTTTCTTTACAAATTTACCTTTTTTGCAAAAAAGCCTTTCTTTCCCGTAGACTTTCGGGTATAATTTAAGGCGATAACATGACAAAGGAGACTGCCATGAGCGTTACCTATACCCATACCCTGAATTATACCGTTTCGTTTGATAGCGATAGCTATACGGTCACTGCGTACCACGAGGATGGCGGTGTGATCGCCACTCTGAAGCTTTTGGCCATCATCCCCGAGGGGAGTGAGCCCATCGCGGCCGACAGCCTCTCCTTTAAGGAAATCGTGCGCCGCTCGGCCTCCTGCCTTGATGTGCGTCTTTATACCGAGGAGCGCACGCTGATGCTCTATCTGAACGCCGAGCAAAACGGCGTGTTCCTTGCGGCCTCCACCCCAGGCGACACCCCTGCCGCGCTTGTGCTTTCGGGCACGGTCGGCACGGCGGAAAACCCGCTTGAGGACGGATTTGCGACCCGCATCGGGCGTCACGGTATCGGTCTTCGCTCGGCCATCGGCCCTGCCGTCTCGTACGGGGATAACGTCATCCTTGACCGCAAAAGCGGTGCGGCAGTGGTGATCAGTGAGGTGCGCGGCGGCGATGCCCCGAAAGGACTTGCGCTTGGCTTTGACTTTGATAAAAACGCCTACACCCTCGCCTTTACCGGCGAAAAGATCTATTTTGAGCTGAAGCGCGGGATGTTCGGCGATCTGTACGGCATCCCCTACAAGGCTATCAACAAAAAATCCACCTTCCCCACCCCTCCTGCGGGCTGGATGACCTGGTACGCCGTGAAATTCGACGCCTCCGAGCAGGTGATCCTTGACAATGCCGCCATCATGCGAGATAAGCTTTACGACTTTGGTGCGGACGTCCTGTGGGTGGACTGGGAATGGCAGCACGCTGAGCTTTCGAAGGAAGGCCCGCGCGGCGTAGACGTGTTCACCCCGTTTGCCGACCGCTATCCGAACGGCCTTGCCTACCTTGCCGACCGTCTCTCGGGTATGGGGCTTGTCCCTGCGCTTTGGGTCGGCTTTACGCACGAGCCCGGAGAGACCGAGTTTATTGACAAGCATCCCGAAACCGTCCTTTACGATCACGTGTGGTGGTACGGGCGTTATACCTTTGACTATTCTCACCCCACCTGGCGGCAGGAATACCTCATCCCTGCGGCCAAGCAGGTGCCCGCGATGGGCTACCGCGCCTTAAAGTGGGATTGCCTGCCCACCGGCCTTTCGACCGGGGATATCTGCCATGAGAAGATGTACGGCAAGCAGGGCCCCTGGCGTGCCATGCACGAGACGGTTGAGATCGTGCGTGACGTGGTTGGCGAGGATTTCTACATGATGTCCTGCTCGGGCGAATCCGACCGGTCTGTCCTTTTTGCCGCTGACGTTTTTGACGGCGCGCGCATCGGCGGGGACGTCTTCACCTGGCAGGCCTTTGAGACCACGGCCGAGCGGCTTTGCCATCTCTATTCCCTGCATAACACTGTCCTCTACTGTGACCCCGACAACGTCATCATCCGTGACGAGTACAACGCGGGAGCGCTCGAAAAGCGGGCAAGGGTCGCCCTTGTCTCGCTGCTTGGCCTACCTGTCACGATCGGTGACGATCTGCGCGTTTTGCCCGACGAGGACGTGGAATACTACCGCCGCGCCCTGCCGCCTGTTGATGCGCACCCCTGCGACCTGCGTAATTACCGTATGGAGGACAAGATTCTGACCGTCCGTCTTTCGGTCGCCAAGCCCTTTACCTCCTTCTCCACGGTCGGCATCTTTAACTTTGCGGATGAGGAGCGCACGGTCACCCTGACGCTTGCCGAGGATCTCGGCCTTATCGGGGATGCCTTCCATACCTACGATATTTTCGAGAAGGAATACGGCGGAACCGTGCAGGAAGCACTGACCGTCACGCTTGCCCCGCATGAGTGCCGCGTGCTTCGCCTGACGCCGACCTCCGACCGCCCGACCGTAATTGCCACCTCACGTCATATCACGGGCGGTGCCCCGGATCTTCTTGACCTTTCGTACGAGGGGGATGCCTTGATCGGTAAGAGCGCCGTTGTGGCGGGTGACCCCTACACCGTCACGGTCTACGACCCGAAAAAGGAGGGCATCTTCGGTATTACCGTCACCCCCGAAAAGACGGGGGAGATCACCTGGATGTATCGCGAGTAAAGCCAAATAAGAGCCTATCCCGAAAAAGAAAAGGAGATATCCCGCGTCCTGCGGGATATCTCCTTTTTGGATCATACAGCTGCGCCGGCAAGCCACTCGCCAAGTGTCTCACGGGTGGCGGCGGCCGTCAGATAGCGGCGCTCACCGATCGGAATCAGGATGCTGTCGCCATCCTCGCCAAGCGGGATCTCCTCACCGCCGAGCTCTCGCACGTAGGAAAGGGCGAAGGGGGGCTTCGGAAGGCGGATGTAGCCGTCGGCGGCGGTCGACCAGAGGGCGGCTACCCCCTGCCCTGCCCTCTCGAGGAGGTAGGCGCGGGCGGTAGGGGCCTGCGGGGTCGGGAGGTGGGCCGTCTCCCGCATCTCATATTTGCCATCCTCATCGATCAGCATGGTATATTCACGCCCGGGGACGGCGCGGATCTCTGCCTTCATCTCCTCGGTGATATAGCCGACCTTGTTGGCATCCTGCCAACGGCGGACACCCTCCAAAACGTCAGCCCAGCGCGGGTTCTTGTAAATGCGGGTGGGAGCTACCTGCACCGTCACGGGGCAATCCCATGCGATGGCACGGCTGACACCGTACTCGTGCGTGTCGGGCTGGGTATCCTCTGCAAAGCCCCACCAGCCGAAGTTGACCACCGTAAAGTCCTGACGAAGCTCGGCGGCGGCACGCACCGGGAACTCGTCGATCTTCTCCTTGAAGATCGGGGTCGGGAAGGTATCAAAGGCGTTACTGCCCGACAGCATATGCCAGCCGAAGTGGGTCTTGGCCGCGCCGGTGCAGAAAACGGGGGGCTCGGCCATCCGCTGATACATCTTATACTGGGCGGCGCCGACGTGGTAGCCGAAGGGCTCGTTTGTGCCCTCTGCCCCGTCGAAATACATAAAGCGGAAGCCTGTGTTATAGACGGCCGCGATCTTATCGATGATCTCATCCTGAAGCGAGCTGTCCTGGTCAAGATAGGTGCTGACGGCGCAGTACTCGCTCACGTCCAGAAGACCGCCGCGCAGGCCGAGCGGGTGGGAGAGCTTGTTTGTCCCATACCAGCCGCGGTGACAGCCGGTAAAGCGATAGGGCTTTTCGGTGGTGTAGCCGTCGTAACAGATGGCCTCACCGCCAAAGACCAGCACGCGGCATTTATCCTCCATCACAGTTTCGGAGGGATCCTCCTCGACGTAGATCTCGGTATCGGTTTCGCCGATGGGTCTTGCCAGGGTAAAATTCTTCTTCAAGCGCAGGCGATGGTCGACCGTGGGAACGACGTAGCGGCTGGCAAGCCCGACGTGGGTGGCAAGCACATGAAGGCCGGGCAGAAGCCCTGCCTCTGTGATCTTTGCAACCATCTTACGCACGGTTTCCGCACCCTCGGGGTATTCGGGACGGAAATCGTAGTCTCCGAGATATTCATACCCGCGCGACACAAAGATGCAGGGGTAATACAGAAGCATCGAGGTAAAGCCGCCTGCCTTACAAAGGGCGATATGCTCATCGATGTTTTCGGGGGTTGCCGTGCTTGTCCAGTAGATCGAGCCGTGGGTGCGGGGGTCACGGCGGGATTCGACCCCCAGCGGCAGGCCGAAATCATGCTCGACAGCGTCGATCTTATCAAGAAGGCTGTCGGTCGCCGAAACAACCAGGGCGGCCGAGGTATCCATCATCTTGCAGGACTTCAGGGCGGTGGCGTTCAGGATACGGTAACCCTTTCTCTTTTCGGCATCCACGATAGTGCGGGGGTCGGCGGCCAGCAGGTTGACGGCGGTGCCCTCGTCCCACGAGACGTTCAGCCAGCGGCCGTAGTATTTTTTATCCTTGATAGGAAGAGAAAGCAGGCGGAATTCCACGGCCGGCGGCTTTTGCATTCTAAGCCCGCCGAAGGCCTCTTGCGGTACGTCAAAGCCGCGCAGGGCAAAGGAAATGTAGGCCTCGGTGACCTTCACCTCCACAAGGGCGCGATAGTGGATCAGCTCAAAGCCCACCGAAAGCATATTGCCCTCCAGCCGCAAGGAATTGGCGGCAAAGGTGGTACGCTGATTCATATATACCAGCTTGATCTCATTGTTATACGGGCGCTCCTGCGTGACCGAAAAGGCCTTGACCTCACTATCGGTATACAAAAGCTCTTCCCCCGTCGGCTTATGCAAAAGGCTGACCGGGGTAGCATCCTCTGCAAATACAAGACGGACGGTGCTGTTTTCAAATACGATATGTTCCATACGATACCTCCATAAGGGGTGTTACTTGTAACCATCATAGCACATCCTGCGGCAATTGTAAAGAGGAAAACAAAAGATCGGTCAATATCGGATTTTTTCCTGAATCCCCTTTTCTTTTCGGATGCTTTGTGCTAAGATAAAGATAATATCCGAAGGTAGGAGGCGTTTTATGAAAAAGATCCGTATGGGCATTGTCGGGCTTGGCCACCGCGGCCGCGGGATGCTGAATCTGACAAAGGCAAGCTTTCCTTATATTACCCCTGTGGCGGCCTGTGACAAGCTTCGCCGCAATTGGTACGATTCCGAGACTGCCGAAACGGCAAACGTCGGCTTTGGCAAGGATTTCCCCGAGATGACCTTTTACACCGATTATGAAAAAATGCTGGACGAGGCCGGGCTTGACATCGTAGTCGTGGAGACGGGCGCCGACGTGCATACCGAGTTTTGCATCAAGGCGCTGAAGAGAAACATCAGTGTGCTGACCGATATCCCGGTGGTGGCAACTCTTGCCGAGGCGGAGGCGCTTTGGCGGGCGGCCGAGGAAAGCACGGCAATGATCTCGATCGGTGCGAATATGAACGAGCAGAAGCTTGTCTACTTTTTAAAGGATTTTTACGAAAAGGGACTTCTTGGCCGCCCTGTGGCGATGGATGCCGAGTATATCCACTGGTGGATGCCCGGCTCAAATATCGAAAGGATCCTGAATGAGAACGGAGACTGGCGCAAGCTTCTCTCCCCTATCCGCTACTGCACCCACTCGCTGGGGCCGCTTCTTTCCATCCTGGATGAGCCCCTGCGCACGGTGACCTGTGTGACCTGCGCGGGCAGAAGCGAGGTGGACGATTATCTGGAGGTCAACCGTGAGGATATGCAAAGCGCCCAGTTTCAGACGGCGTCCGGCGTGATCGTGCGGTTCCGCCGGAATGGGCGCTGTCGCGCCGAGATCGGCCATCACAACTACTCCATCTTTGGGACGGAGGGGTACGTGGAGCGGGTGGATCGCTTCCAAAAGCCGGTGATCCGCTATAATTCCACCCGTCTTGAAAACACCGCCCTGCAGGAGATCGACGGTTCGTTTACACCGCCCGGCTATGAGGACAAGGCCTCCTCCCACGGCGGGGCCGACTATGCCATGCTTGACCACGTGTACACCGCCCTGCGCGACGGCCGCCCTGCCCCGATCTCGCTTCGGGAGGGGCTTGCCATGACCCTGCCCGGCATCTACGCTGAGGAGTCTGCCAAGAGGGGCGGCGAGATGATGTACATCCGCTACCCCTGGGACGAGGACTGGACGGGCAGCTTCTGACCCGGTTATAAGAAAAGGAGATATATCGCGGTTGCGGTATATCCCCTTTTTTTACGTAAGATTGCTTTGGGAAAGCCTTGGCAGGATCTCCTCTTCAAAAAAGCGGCGGGTGTCCTCGGGTCTTAGTGAAAAGACGGTAGCATCAAGAGAGACGCAAACCGCCCCCCGACAGGTGCCAAGGCAATAGGTGCCGCTAAGCACTACCCGATCGGAAAGCCCACGCTCTGTGATCAGGCGGCGAAGCTCCTCAAAAAGAAGACTCGCGCCTTTTTTGTGGCAATCGCTACCAAGACATACGGTAAGCCTCATTGCACTTCTCCCTTCACATATGCTTTCTCGGATAAAGAAAGGGTCGCAAAGCGACCCTTTTTGTTATAGCAGATCAACCGCCGAGAATACACTCCAACTTCGTATTCCTTCTGACAGCCTCGCAAAATCCCTCCACGACCCCCGCGGGGAGAGGAGAAATTCCCGAAAGCGTGTACTCTCTGCCAAGGCGGGCGTATTTATCCATGCCAAGGCGATGATACGGCAGAAGATGGATGCGCTCGACCCCCGGAAGCGAATCGGCAAAGCGGGCGATCGACAGGATCTCGGCCTCTGTCGCATTGAAGGTAGGCACGACCGGCACGCGGATCACAAGGCGGCTACCCAGCCGTGCGGCCAGGCGCTTGGCATTGGCAAGGATCACCTCGTTCGGACGACCCGTGAACTCCATATGCTTATCGCTGTCGGTATGCTTGATGTCCATCAGATAATAATCAAGATGGGGCAGGAGCTGCTCAATGGTTTCAAAGGGGGCAAAGGCGGTGCTTTCGATAGCCGTTGTGATGCCCATTTCATGGGCGGCCTCAAGAAGCGCGGCCGAAAACGCAGGCTGGCCGAGGCATTCCCCACCCGACAGGGTGAGCCCACCGCCTGTGCGGCGATAGTAGGAGGCATCCTTCATGACCACGTCCATGACCTCGTCAACCGTGACGTCACGCCCGTAGACCTTGGGCTTGCCATCCACCGTCACCGTCTCGATATCATAGGCCTGCGACTCGGGATTGCAGCACCAGCGGCAACGCAAAAAGCATCCCTTTAAAAAGACAATGGTGCGGATCCCGGGGCCATCGTGGATAGAATAGCGCTGGATATCGAAGATGCGCCCACGCACATCGTAAATGCTACCCATCACACAGCCCCCGACTGCTCGGTACGGTTGATGATATCATCCTGCAGCGAGCGGGAAAGCGTGGTAAAGAGGGCACTGTAGCCCGCCACGCGCACAACGAGGTTCTTGTACTTTTCGGGATTGCGCTGTGCCTCAAGCAGGGTCTCACGCGAGACGACGTTAAACTGCACGTGCATCCCCTTGCGCTCGAAATAGGTGCGGATCAGAGAAACAAAGCTCTGAAGCCCGGCACGCCCTGCAAGCGCGGAGGGATGGAACTTCATGTTGTAAAGCGTACCGTTGGAGGCGATCATATGGTCCAGCTTGGCCACAGAGTTGGCCGCCGCCGTCGGGCCACTCACGTCACGCCCTGAGCCGGGAGACACACCGTCTGCCACCGGAGTGCAGGCAAGGCGCCCATCCGGCGTTGCCCCGGTCTGCCCGCCAAGCGGCACGTTGGCGGAAACGGGATAAAGGCCGGCCTGGTAGCGACCGCCACGGGGGTTGGCATACCCCTCCAAGGGGCGGGTGTAGGTGTAGGCCGTTTCACGGGCGAGCATATCGATCTCGTCCTCATCATTACCGAACTTCGGCAAAGCGGCGATCATATCGAGAAGCTTCTGGTAGCGGGCGGCCTTGGCCTTATCGGCTGTGCCCTCCATCCCTTCCTTGACCATGGCCGCGATCTCGCTTTCGCTGACGTGCTTACCGGCACGGCGCATTTCCTCTGCGCGGGCAAGGACTGTGGGATAGACGTATTCGGCAGGCAGGGGCTTGCCGTAGTTATCGCGGAGCGCCTCGGCAAATTCGGCAAGCGTCAGGCGCTTTTCCTCATACACCAGGCGGCGGATGGCATAAAGCCCGTCTGCCACGTTGGCAATACCGAAGCCCTGCGGGCCTGTGAAGTTGTAAAGGGCACCGCCCTCCTGCACCGACCTGCCACGGCCGATACAATCCTCTACCATCGAGGAGAGGAACGGAAGCGGGCAACGCTCGGCATGGGCAACGTCCACTGCGTTGTCGGCGTTGACCATCAGGCTGATCAGATATTCCTGCTGCTTCTTATAAGCATCAAAGAACTTTTCGTAGGTGTCGAAATCACGGATATCCCCGGTCTTGATACCGACCTGTACGCCACGATCCTGCCCATTCGAGAAGACAAGCTCCAAGGGGCGGCACATATTGAAGAAGGCGGCATCGTGCCAGCCGTCGGTCTTACCCGGCACCTGCGGCTCCACACATCCGATGATGTTGTAGTTGCGCGCGTCGTTAAGCGGGATCCCGCGGGACATCAGGGCGGGGATGATCACCTCGTCATTGTAATAGGCAGGAAGGCCGATCCCCGTACGGGTCAGCTCGGCCGCCTTGATAAGGAAGGCATCGGGCGAGCCGTTCCAGACACGGACCGAAAGCGAGGGCTGAGGGAGCCCCACGTGCATGGAAGCCTCAATGCACATAAAGGAGACGGGGTTGGTGGCATCGCGGCCGTCGGCATCCTGGCCGCCGGCAATCAGATTCTGGAATACACCGTAGCCCGCAAAGCCGATAGCAGAGGCAAGGTCACGGCACTTGTTGAGGTCGTTAAGCTTGATCCAAAGGCAATCCACAAGCTCCTGGGCGGCCTCGGGCGTGATCTTCCCCGCTTCGATATCGGCGCGGTAGAAGGGATACATATACTGGTCAAAGCGGCCGGGGCTGATGGAGTGCCCGCTCGACTCGATCTGAATGACGAGCTGGACGAACCAGAAGGCCTGGCAGGCCTCATAGAAGCTGCGTGCCCCCTCGGCCGGTACGCGGCGGCAGGTCTCGGCGATGCGCTTCAGCTCGGCGCGGCGGGTGGCATCGGCCGTCTTGGCGGCCTGCTCGTCGGCCAGGTCGGCATAGCGGTTGGCATAGGTGATGATGGCACGGCAGGCCGTGATCACAGCGCGCAAAAATTCCGAGCGCTTGCAGTAATCCGCATCCGAAAGATGCAGGGCGGCGAGCGCCTCCTCTGCCTTTTTGCAGATGCCGGAAAATCCGATGTTCAGAACCCAGTCGTAATGCACGGTCACGTGGCCGATGCCGTTATAGAAGTAGTTACCGACGGTAAAGATATTATGCTCGATCGCCGTCAGTGCCTCGGGTGCCATATAAGAGGCGGCCAGCTCACTGGTGGTCTTACCGCGGAAATAGGCGTTGGCCTCACGGACCTGGCGCTTGGTATCCTCATCAATGGTAAAGGGATCGGCCGCACGGGTGGCCAGGGTCTCAAACTCCGGCTCGATCCAGTTGACCGACTACTCGGGGAACAAATGGGCACTGCGGGGCTGTACCGTAGAGCTACCCACGATCAGCTCGTCCTCACGGATCACGATCGGCAAATTTTCCATCAGGTGCGCAAACACACGGGCGCGGCGCGTGATGATGGGAAGTGCCTCGGTGGCGCGATAGGCCTCGGTCACCAGGGTCGCGCGGGCGGCCTCAATACGCGGCATCTTCTCAAACAGCGAGTCACGCAGGCGCAGAATGCGAGGACTGACCGGAACCGAATATTCCTTAATTTTTTCCATGATTATTCCCCCTTACCTCGGGCAGAGATTTCTATACATATTTATTATACTATTATGCATTTGGAAAATCAAGAGGTTTGGCAATTATTTTTCAAAAATTATCAAAAAATATTTTCACCGTTTTTCTACACTTTTCGTTTTTTTGCATTTTCTTTGAAAACTTTCTTCACAAAAGGTTGCGCCCAAAAAAGAAATATCCGCAAGACACATGCAAGCGTCTTGCGGATATTTTTACCGAATCAAAGAGCGGCCAGGGTCTCCATGACGTAAGCGCCGAAGGCTTCGCAGGTCGCACCGCCCGGGCGGCCGGTGATGACAAGCTTCTTTTCCTCCAGTGTGCAGATATCCAGCGCACGGGCGAGGCGATCGGCACGGTCCTGCAGGCCGATGTGGGAAAGCAGCATCACCACGGCGCGCAGCATGGAGGAGGGGTCGGCATAGGCGCCGCGCCCCTCGGTGATCATACGGGGGGCAGAGCCGTGGATGGCCTCAAACATCGCATATTTCTTACCGATGTTGGCGCATCCCGCCGTGCCGACACCGCCCTGCATTTCGGCGGCCTCATCCGAGATGATATCACCGTAAAGGTTCGGCAGAAGCAGAACCCCGAAATCGCGGCGGCGCTTTTTATCCACCAGCTTGGCCGTCATGATATCGGCGTACCATTCATCGGTCAGAATATCCGGGTACTCGGCGGCCACGCGGCGGCAATCCTCGATGAAGTTACCGTCGGTGGTCTTGATGACGTTGGCCTTGGTGACGATCGAAACGCGGCGATAGCCGTTCTTGGCGGCATAGTCATAGGCAATACGGGCAATACGGTCGGAGCCCTGCTTGGTGGTAACGGTAAAGTCGACGGCGAGGTCGTCGGTCACGTTGATGCCGGCATTACCGACGGCATACGCACCCTCGGTATTTTCACGGAAGATGACCCAGTCGATCCCCTCCTCGGGCACGCGGACAGGGCGGATGTTGGCAAACAGGTCAAGCGCCTTACGCATGGCTACGTTCGCGCTTTCGATGTTAGGCATGCCGCTTCCCTTCTGCGGGGTGGTCGTCGGCCCTTTGAGGATGATGTGACAGGACTTCAGCTCTGCCATCACGTCATCGGGGATCCCCTTCTTGTGGGCGATGCGGTTCTCAAGCGTCAGCCCCTCGATGGTAACGAACTCCACCTTCCCCGCCTTGACCATATCGTCAAGGATAAAGCGAAGCACGCGCTCGGCCTCCGAGGAGATGATCGGGCCGATGCCGTCACCCCCGCAGATGCCGATGCGGATGCAGGGCAGGCTGGCATAATCGGTGAAATCGCCCTGGGCCTTCATATCCTCCACACGGGCAAGCTGAGCGGCAAGAAGCGCACGGAATTTTTCTGCGGCCGCTTCGATCTTATCGGTATACATCATCTTATTTCTCACTTTCTTTGGTGTAGTTCAGAAGGCCGCCCGCCAGAAGCACGGCGCGCTGGCGCTCGGTAAAGTCGGCAATCAGGGTGATGGGGTGACCGTCCACCGTTGCGGGGATCTCTTTTTTGCCGCGCAGTGCCTCGGCAAAGGCAGGAATGACAAGCTTACTTTGCTCTTTGACAAGGTCGTAATCGGCAGGATCGGCAAAGGTCAAGGGCACGATACCGGCATTGATGAGATTCGCACTGTGGATGCGGGCAAAGGATTTGGCGATCACGGCGCGGATGCCGAGATAGAGGGGCACAAGCGCCGCATGCTCACGCGACGAGCCCTGGCCGTAGTTCGAGCCGCCGACAATGACGCCCGAGCCCGCCGCCTTGGCACGGTCGGCAAAGCCCTCGTCCGACACGCGGAAGCAGAACTGCGAAAGGTACGGAATATTCGAGCGGTAGGGCAGGATCTTGGTGCCGGCCGGCATGATATGGTCGGTGGTGATGTTGTCGCCCACCTTCAAAAGCACGTTCTCGCGGAGGTTCTCGGCGGGGCGGACGCCCTTCGGCACCGGCTTGATGTTCGGGCCG
This sequence comes from Clostridia bacterium, assembly GCA_017652965.1. The sequence continues at coordinate 15,432 of JAGBZZ010000345.1, forward strand.
CGGACGACCTCGGTGCATTCCCCTTCCCCGTCGGGCAGGAGGATCATGCTGTCGTCCACCAGGAAGCGCTCGGGCAGGACGATGGGGTCGATAGCGCCAAGGGCCGAGGGATCGGTGATCTCACCGAAGACGGCGGCGGCCACGGCGGTTTCGGGCGAGACGAGGTAGACCTCGGCATCCTTGGTGCCGCTTCGACCCGTAAAGTTACGGTTGAAGGTACGCAGGGAGACACCCGCGCTCTTGGGCGACTGACCCATAC
>JAGBZZ010000346.1 GCA_017652965.1 Clostridia bacterium
ACGCCGTTATCGCCGCCCTGAAGCCGGGTGTGACCGAGCTGCAGATGGTCGGTATCGCGCAGAAGGTGATCTACGAGGAGGGTGCCGAGTACGAGGGTCTTCCCATGTACGTCTTCAGCGAAGAGTCCACCCGCCACGCCATCAGCCGTTCCTGCTACCGTGAGATCAAGAAGGGCGACATCGTTCAGCTGAACCTGTCTGCCAAGATCGACGGTTACTCCCCCGCTATCGGCCTGCCCGTTATCATGGGTAAGCTGGAGGGCGAGCGCCGCGACCTCATCCAGTTCTGCCTGGATGCCCACATCTGGACCTGCGAGCAGATCAAGACCGGCCGCGTTGCCTCCGACATCGCCAAGGACTTCCTCAAGAAGTTCGAGGATGCCGGCTACGCCAAGAACTACGTTTACGGCCCCTGCCACGGCACCGGTATGATCGAGGTTGAGGCTCCTTGGATGGAGACCAGCTCGGACTACAACCTTGAGACCAACATGACCTTCCAGGTCGACACCTTCATCTCCGGCCCCACCTTCGGCTGCCGCTGGGAGAAGGGTATCGCCGTTAAGGAGAACGGCATCCTCTCGATGACCGACTACCTCGAGAAGAACGGCATCATCGAGCTCGACTTCTAAGATCTGCGGATCCCATCGTCAATCGAAAAGAGACAGGCTTTCGGCCTGTCTCTTTTTTTACGGGTTTTCGGATGTAAAGAATACTTTCCGTTTTTGATTTTGCGGCTCTACCGAGGAAAATTCGGCCTCTCCCGGACAGGAGAGGCGGCTCTACGGAGAGGAGAGAGGGGGAGCCCCGCAGGAGGATCGGCGGTTTTTTGGGGCTTTTTCGGTCAAAAGCGCCCGTATCCGCTCTCCGCCCCGTAGAATTGCCGTTTGGTAAATCTACAGCGCCACTGCCGAAAAGGAGACCCCAAAACCGGAAACCGTCATTGCTTTTTCGCCCCATCCTTTGTTATAATGCGCTTAGCACGGCAAGGCTGTGCCGCAAGCATCCGCATTCATAACCGAAAGGAAACGAAAATCATGAAAGAAACACCCATCATCCCGATCTTTTTTGCTACCGATGATGCCTATGCCCCGCCGCTTGGTGTGGCGCTGGAGTCGCTTCTCTCAAACGTCAGAGAGGGGTACGAGCTGCGCATCCATATACTGTCCACCTCGCTTTCCGCCAAAAACAAGCTCCTGCTCCGCCGGATCGTAGGCGGCCGCGCGACGCTTACCTTTGTGGATATGAAACGGCGGATCGCCGCCATTGCCGCCCAGCTTGTCCTGCGGGACTATTACTCTGTCGCCACCTATCTGCGGCTTTTCATCAGTGAGATGTTCCCGGAGTACGACAAGGTCCTGTACCTGGATTGCGACATTGCCGTCAACGGAGACGTCAGCCGCCTTTACGAGCTGCCTCTTGGCAAGGCACTGGTGGCCGCCATCCCGGAGGACGTGATGGCGCGCATCGACACCTTTGGCCGTTACGTGGAGGTCTGCCTGGATATCCCCCGCGCCGAATACTTCAATGCGGGGATCCTTGTGATGAACCTGAAGCGCTTCCGCAGTGAGCGGATCCTTGAGCGGTTTGTCGACCTGCTTGGCCGCCGCCGCTTCCCCGTGACCCAGGATCAGGACTATCTGAACGTCCTTTGCCGCGGGAAGGTGCGCTACGCCCCCTACACCTTCAATACCTCTCCCCTGGCCACCGAGATCAGCGAGCCCCCTGCCATCGTCCACTACAAGCTGGATCGCAAGCCCTGGCACTACGAGGGCATCCACTTTGACGAATGCTTCTGGGCGTACGCCGCACGCACCCCGTACCACAAGATCCTGCTTGATATGCGCGCGGCCCACGGTGAGGAGGCACAGCGCCGCGACCGCGAGGGCTATCTTTCGCTTGTCCGCCTGGCCGAGGACGAGATCCTTTCCGAGCCTGCCCGCCGTGCCGACCTTGGCCGCCGCGTGGGGTACACGGGATGAGCTCGCCCATTCCCTCCCCCGCCCCCGACCGCCTGGCCGTCCTTGCACGGATCGCGGAGTATGAGGCGGCCGGGATCTTTGACCGCGACGTGGAGGACGACCCGCCCACCGTGCCCCTTGACTACCGCAAGGTGGACTTTCTCGGTAAGAAGCTTTCGACCCGCATCGGCACGGCGATCGCCAATCGCGTGGCGACCGCCCACTATGAGCGCATGATCCGCCGTGGGGAGTTCCTTTTGGGAGAGGTACACGGGATCGAAAACTTCCGCGCCGTCAAGGGGGGCGCCGTGTTGACGGCCAACCACTTCTCTGCCCTTGACAACTATGCCGTGTGGCGGGCGGTGCGCGCGGAGTTTGGCCGCCGCCGTCTTTACAAGATCATCCGTGAGGGGAACTATACCTCCTTCCCGGGGCTGTACGGCTATCTCTTCCGCCATTGCAACACCCTGCCGCTTTCCTCCTCGCCAAAGGGGCTGCGGGTAGTGATGAAAAGCGCCGAGACCCTGCTTGCGCGCGGCGAGCGCATCCTGATCTATCCCGAGCAGGCGATGTGGTGGAACTACAAAAAGCCACGCCCCTGCAAAAGCGGCGCGTATTATATGGCCATCGAGGCTGGCGTGCCGGTCATCCCCTTCTTTCTGACGCTCAGCAACAGCGGGCGCATCGGGGCGGACGGCTTCCCTATCCCGATCCATACCGTGCATATCCTGCCCGCCATCTACCCGGATAGCTCGCTTCCCCTGCGCGAGGCGGCCGAGCGGATGGCCAAGGAGAACTACGACGTCTGGTGCCGCACCTATGAGGAGTTTTACGGCATCCCGGTCTCCTACGGAGGGTGAGGGCATGATCTATCTTATCCTGATCCTTTCTGCCATGGCCGTGATCGCCGCCGTTAATATCCTTGCGGGGGCGGCGGCGTGGCCGACGGTGGGGGCGACCGTCCTTCTGACAGCGGCGGTGATTGCCGTTGACGGGGTGTTTGCCTTTCTTCTGCGCCGCCTGCCCGAATCGCTTTTTCGGTTTGACCGCCGCTTCTTTGCGGTTGGCAGGCGGGAGAGCGCCCTCTACCGCGCCCTGGGGGTCAAGCGGCTTGCCCGCATCGTGCCGGATCTCGGTTGCTTTACCTCCTTTCCGAAGCAGCACCTCCAAGATCCCGGCAAGGCCGAGTACACCGCCCGCTATCTTCTGGAGGCGGCCTATGGCATCGTGATCCATCTTGTGAATATCCCAACGGGATTTCTGATCCTGCCGATCCTGCCGCGGTATGCCCTCACAGTCGCCCTGCCGGTGGCCTGCGTGAACCTTGTCCTCAGCCTTTTGCCCGCTATACTTTTGCGCGCCAACTTCCCCGCCCTTGCCCGCCTGCACCGGCGGAATTTGAAAAAGCCCCTCACAGCGTGAGGGGCTTTTTGTCTTTAACTTATGACTAGGGCGTGTGGGCGGAAAATTCGCCCCCGGTTTTGCAATGTTTTGTTGTCATTTCTTGTCGATTTCTGCGAGAAGGCGCTCATCTTCCTTGAAGAATTTGATCGCGCGGGCCACGCGCTCGGCCTCCATGCGGAGTGTCGCCCTGCCGATGCGCTCGTTCATCCCC
>JAGBZZ010000347.1 GCA_017652965.1 Clostridia bacterium
CATCCCCCACGTTGGGAAGCTCCTCATGCAGCTCCATCACAAGACCGCCGAGAGACACAGCCTCCGACTCGATATGCACCGAGAAGAACTGAGAGAAATCGTCAAGATTGACCGAGCAATCCACACGGTACTTCCCTTCCTCGATCTCCTTGAAGTCCTCAACGACCTCATCGTGCTCATCCCAGATCTCACCGACAAGCTCCTCCAGGATATCCTCCATCGTAACGATACCCAAGGTGCCGCCGTATTCGTCCAGAACCACAGCGATATGCGTCTTGTTCTTCTGCAGGGTCTTAAGAAGCTGGCTGATCTTTTCGGACTGATGGATAAACACCGTCGGTGCCATCAGGGATTCCAGCGGCAGGGTCGTGATACCGGAAACGGTGTAGAAATCCTTTTGGTGGATCACACCCACGATCTTATCGATGGTTTCCTCATACACCAGAAGACGCGAGAACTGGGTCTGCGCAAACTTCTCTGCAATGTCGGCCTTATCGGCATCCAGCGGTACCGCCGCAAGGTCTACGCGGTGGGTCAGAATATCCTCTGCCTTCAGCTCGGTAAACTCGATAGCGTTCTTTAAAAGGTCGCTTTCGGTATTATCGATGCTTCCCTCCTGCTGAACCTCCTCCACAAGGAGAAGCAGCTCTTCCTGCGACATTTTGGTATCTTCCTTCGGGCGGAAGATCTTGGAGAGGAGCTTTTTCCACTGGGCAAAGAGGAAGTTAAAGGGCAAAAGAACCCAGTAAAGGAACTGGATACCGGGGGCGGAAAACATGGCAAACCGCTCGGGCAGATCCTTGGCAATGCTTTTCGGCGTTACCTCACCGAAGATCAGAACCGTCACAGTGATGACGGCGGTCGAAACGGTGGCACCCACATCCCCCATGCGAAGCGTATCCACAAAGAAGATCGTACCCATGGAAGCTAAGGCGATATTGACGATGTTATTCCCGATCAGGATCGTGGAAATAAGCGTATCGTAATGCTCCACAAGCGAAAGCGCCATAGCGGCTCTGCGATTTCCGTTTTCGGCCAGCGCACGCAGGCGCGTTTTATTCATTGTAGAAAATGCCGTTTCCGTGGCCGAAAAATAGGCGGAGCACAGCACCAAGATTATCATAATTGTTATTTGCGTTGTCATTGTATCATTCTCCTAAATATTTTTTCTCACGCTCGGCACCAATCAGGGGCGCATACGCCGAAAACGCAAAAAGGCGCATCTCACACTTTTCTTGTGCCAAAGATGAGCCAAACATACTGTATATTGGGGAATGATCTCTCTCGTGAAGGTACAATCGTCCTCACTACTGTCGCTGTCCATGAACTGTAAGTATCCTCCTTCTTCCTTCGCTTGCGCTAATTCGCATTGTATGTATCATATCACACTTCGCCATAAATGTCAAGGCTTTCGGGAAAAAAGGATTGTGCGTTTTGCGCAAAAGAAAAGGGACGGATGCCGTCATCCGCCCCTTGGCGCCGTTATTCGGATCGGCCGTATCCCCTTCCCCTATGCGTGATCTGTCTGCCGCAGTAGCAACGGCCGCATTCCTTGCAGATCACGTGGCCGCAGTGCGCGCACGTCTGGTGAAAGCGCGGATTGTATTCCTTTTCGCAATTCCAGCATCGCGTGGCGTAGGAAAGAACGGTTTCAAGCTTTTTGCGGCAAGCCGCAAGATCGACCGTTTCGCATCCGGCTGTGCTGTAGCGGGCGACAAAGGTCTCGTATTCGGCCAAAAGAGCCCTATATTCTTCCGTCGCCCCCTCGCGGGAGAAGAGATTTTTATAAAACGAGTCATAAGCCTTAATGCTCTTGACCACCGTACAAAAGCGCAAATACTCATCACGGTGAGGCAGGGGGCGCGGTGCGGCCGCATCATGCGGTGCCTTGTATTTTGACACACTGCCGGCAAGGTCAAAGTAATTCTCCCCACCCGCGCACAAAAGCTCTTCCCTACGATCGGCAACCGTCTGCATCAAGCGACGGACGTTCTCAAGGATCAGATCCTTCTGCGGCTCGGCATATTCGGAAAGACAAAGGGTACACCACTTATCAAGCGCCCCCTGCACCTTTTTCAAAAGGCGAACAATCCTCCCGGCTCGCGCCTCATCGGAAAGATCCCGCAAAAGGCTCTCGTACCGCGCAAGGATCTCCTTGCCTGCCGCCATCGCGCGGCGGCGGGAGGAGAAAAGCGGATATTCCGAGGGCTGCACCGTATACTGCCCGGCATACTGTCGCGCAAAGCCTTCAAGCATATCACCGCACGCCATCTCCCGAAAGCCTATCGCATACCGGTCATATGCCTCGCGCAAAAGACTTCTTACGTATACATTTATATACATAGTCCTGTTTTGCACCTCACGTGCCCTGCCGTATAACCGCTCCAAAAGGTACAGGACAAGTGAAGAAAGCGCAAGGGTGATCAAGGCGCAAAGAAGGAAAATGGCGGGGATCCGCCAAAGGCGGAGAAAGAGCGAGCCTACAAAGGCATACACGGCAACGCCCACCGCAAGGCAGAGCAAAAGTGCCACAAAAGCACCGCAGAAAAGGCGCGCACGCCGCATAGCGTGAGCAAAGGACAAGAGGCGGAGCGCGCCGCCTGCACCGATTTCCTCGGTGCGTGCGACAGCGCCCTTCATCCCCTGCCCCCTTCAGATGATATAAACGCAGTCAAGGCCAAGGATCAAAAGCCCATGGACTTGATCTTGCCCTCCATCTTTTCGGCATCCGCCGAATCCAGAAGGCCGGTCTCCATCCAATAGGTCACGCTTTCGCCCTTTGCAAGATAGCGCCCGTAGTTGTGAGCCTTGCAGTAGAGGTATCCCTTATGCTCCGCCGTAGCGGGAAGCACCATACCCAGCGCATCCTCGTCCTCGGTACGGGCGATCCAACGGGTGCCGAAGGGAAGCTCGGACGGGCGATGGATCACGTAAGTTGCCGTGCCGTCCGGATTCTTCTGCATCGTATAGGCCTTGCCATCCTCATCCGCCTCATAGAAGCAGCAGAACACGATCTCAGGCATGTACGCCTGCCCCTCTGCACCGATCTCGTCCATCAGGCCGGGATCCTTATCCAGGCGATCAAGATACGCATTGGTTGCGGCGGCATCCTCGGGGCGGAAATAGTTTTCCGGCACCTCGTGATTGACGATCGTACGCTCGCGCTTGGCGGTATAAAGAAGCTTGGCACCATCCACAGGGCGGTGATTGATGTGGCACAGATAGTAATATTCCAGCGGAACGTCCTTGTTGTTGGTGAAGGTGACGCTCACATCGATCGAGGTGCGCCCCTCATACAGCTTGATCAGCGGGACAAAATCATAGTTGGCCTCGAAGCAACGCTTGTGCGAATACACACCGCTCATCCCGATGTAGCGGCCGCCTTCATCCTCACCGCTGACAAGATAAACGGTCTGATACTTGGCGATCGGCAGTTCCCCGTGAGGCAGATGCGTATCCTCGGCCGTGGGGTTACCCATAGCGGTCAGACCGCAGTGCATCAGAAAGCCGCCGTAGGTCTCACCGTATACATGAACGGCAGGCATCGGATCGTCATAGATCGATTTCATCGTAAGCTCGCGGCCGTCAAACTTACAGCGCCAGACCATCTGCCCCATATAAGGCAGGATCACGATCTCACCGCGGTCATTGCAAAGGCGGGCGGCCGCCACGCCGGTCGGGTACACGAAAAGCGAGGCAGAAAGTGCCCCGGCGGTAAGAA
>JAGBZZ010000348.1 GCA_017652965.1 Clostridia bacterium
GCTGATGGCGCTTTGGGTGGCACTGTATGTCGGATCACAGTCTGTTCGGCGTGTTTTTCGAACCGGATGGGCGCTGCGGTACCATCCCTGTTGGGTGAGTTTTTTTGCGGGTGGTTTTTTGCTTATTTCAGCTCTACCACAGTCACGCCGGAATCCCCTTCCCCGTATGCCCCCATGCGATGTGAGGCAACGCGGCGGTCGGTTCTCAGATACTGTGTGATGGCCTTGCGGAGTGCGCCGGTTCCCTTACCGTGAATGATACGAACCGAGCGGATACCGGCCATGATCGCATCGTCGAGATACTTGTCCACGATGAACCATGCATCCTCTCCGATCATACCGCGCACATCCACCTCGGGATGGAAATCTGCACGAACCGCCGTGCGCACGCGCGCCTCGGGGCGGGGCTCCTTGACCTTGACCTTTTGCCCCTCCTCCAGCAGGCGGACGTCCTTTTGGTCAACCTTTGCCTTCAGAATTCCCGCTTGCACCGTAAGCTTACCGTCTCGCTCGGAAATCGCGGTGATCTGCCCCTCCTGGTGATAAGACACCAGGAATACGCGATCGCCAACCTTCAAGGGGCGCGGAAGCGTATAGTCGTCATCCAGGGAGATCTCACGGAATTCCGCCTTGTCGTAAAGGGCATTCCCCTCGCGAAGGCGGTCTCTTACGGCGGCCTTGGCGCGGTTCAATTCCTCGGCGAAATTCTGCGCATCCTGCTTTTTTCTGATCTCATCCAGCTCGCGGAAGATATAATCACTCCCCGCACGGGCGCTATCAAGTAGCTGGCGGGCACGGGTCAGTGCGGCAGCGATCTCCTTCTCGGATGCAGCGGTTTTTTCGCGTAGGCGTCGCTCGGCATCCACCTTAAACTGCTCATACTCGGTACGAAGCTTGGTTGCCTCCTCGCGCTGGCGCTCCATCTCCACGCGGGAAGCCTCCAGCTGAGAGATGACCGTCTCAAAGCGCTTGGTATCACCCGAAAGATGCGCATCCGCACGGCGGATCACGGTCGGAGAAAGCCCAAGCTTTTCGGAAATGGCAAAGGCGTTGGATTTACCCGGCATACCCACGATCAAGCGATAAGTGGGGCGAAGGGTTTCCACGTCAAATTCACAGGAGGCGTTCTGTACCCCCTCCGTCTCCAAGGCGTACACCTTCAGCTCGGCATAGTGCGTGGTAGAGGCGGAAAGTGCCCCGCGCTCCCGCATCTCCTCCAAGATCGCCTCTGCAAGCGCCGCACCCTCAACAGGGTCTGTCCCCGCCCCAAGCTCGTCAAAAAGCACAAGCGAGCGGTCGGTCGCGCGCTCCATAATATCCACGATATTGACCATATGCGCTGAGAAGGTGGAAAGCGACTGCTCAATGCTCTGCTCATCGCCGATATCGGCAAGGATCTCAGAAAAGACACCGATCTCGGTCTGATCCTCTGCGGGCAACTGCAGGCCGGCCTGCGCCATGATCGCAAAAAGCCCCAGGGTCTTCAAGGCGACCGTCTTACCGCCGGTGTTAGGGCCGGTAATGATCAGCGTGTCAAAGGAATCTCCCAGCGAAATATCGATGGGAACGACCTTATCCTTATCGATCAGCGGGTGGCGGCCACGCAGAATGCGGATGCGCTTTTCCTCGGTCACCGCAGGCGGGGTGGCTCGCAGCTCCTCGGCATAGGCCGCACAGGTAAACGCAAAGGCGATCTCGGTCATGTTATGGCAGTTTGCCACAATAGCCGAGCCGTGGGTCACGCACTCCTCGGAGAATTCGGCAAGTATACGCTCGATCTCGGCCTGCTCGCGCCCGGCCAGCTCACGCAGCTCGTTATTTGCCTCTACGACCGCCAAGGGCTCGATAAACACCGTAGCCCCCGAGGAGGAGGTGTCATGCACAAGCCCCTTGATCTCACCGCGATACTCGGCCTTTACGGGAATTACGTAGCGGCCGTTTCGCATGGTAACAAGGTTTTCCTGCAGGTATTTCTGTCTTGCACCGCCGATGTAGGTAGCCAGCGTATCCTTAATGCGGTTATTGGCCGCACGGATCTTACGGCGGATATCGGCAAGCGTGGGGCTTGCTTCATCCGCGATCATATCCTCACCAAGGATCACCTTGGCGATCCGATCCTCAAGCAGGCGCACGGGAACCAGGCGTGAAAAGATGATGTCCAGCGAGGTCTCAAAGTCCTTGCTGTCTATATAATCGGAAAAGAGACGCGCCCCGCGCAGGATCCCACCGACAAGCAAAAGCTCCCGCGGCGAAAGGATAGCCCCCTTCTCTGCACGGCCTACGGCATCCTCTACCCCCTCATCCCCCACAATGGGCGGATACCCCTTGGTGTTAATAAGGCGGCGGGCATCTGCCGTTTGCTGTTGGCGCAAGGCCACCACGTCATAATACTCGGACGGCATAAGCGAAAGAGCCCTCGCCCTCGCCCCCTCGGTCGGGGCATGGAGCGAAAGCTGCTGACGTATTTTATCAAATTCCAGAACAGAGAGTGTTTTTTGCGTTATGAGCATAGGATCTCCTTACGTGTTGTCCTTCGCAACATCCTTGTAAAATTGAAGCGCACGAAAGCCGCGCTCCAAATGATTCAGTAAATACTCCTCGGTCGCATGCCCAAGATGCCGCATCTCATCCGGCGGCAGACGAAAGGCCAAAAGCCGCTCGGCCGGGCAGGTGATAAGGTATATAAGCGCCGCACGGACGGCGGGCGTCACAATACAAAGAAGCGCCCGTGTGCGTGCATGAAAATCATCCACGCTTTGCGGGATCACCTTTTGCATGGCCGTATGACACTCTGAGCACAAGAGGCCACCGTTCATCACATCCAGAAGCATATCTCCCTCCTCTGCCCCACAGGAGGCACAGGCAGAAAGCTCGGGCAGGTATCCTAAGATCGCCGCCAGGCGGAATTCAAAGGCTGCCTTGATTTTGGGAAGATCGGCGTTCTCTGCCGCGATGGCATACAGCGTATTCAGTGTCAGCCGCAGGATCTCGGGCTCGGGCTGTTCGGGGACGGTCACATCGGCCGCCACCTCACAAACATACTGCCCAAGTGCCGTGCTGACAATGCTGAGGCGGAGGTCAAAAAAGCTTTCGATCAGCTCTACCTCACGCACCCAGTGGCGATCCCCTCGCACCTCAAGCACAAAAGAGGCATAGCAAAAAAGCTGTGAAGCCGCCAGATAACGACTTTTCAGCGAGCGGCTGCCGTTAGAGACAGCCGTGATCAACCCTCTTTCCGCCGTCAGAATGGTGAGAAGCTTGTCGCTACGCGAAAGGTCGACCGTTCGCACAACAAGGCCACGTACCTCAAGTGTCATATTATTCCTCGTGATACCCGAAATTGCGGACAGCCACGTCGCTGTCACGCCAATTTTCCTTCACCTTGACCCAAAGATCCAAAAAGACCTTGATCCCAAAGAACTTTTCCATATCCTCACGGGCATACGTACCGACGGTTTTCAGGGTTGCCCCGTGCTTTCCGATGATGATCCCCTTATGCGAGGCCTTCTCGCAAAAGATCTCGGCGCGGATAGAGATCATCTTTTCCTCTTCCTTAAAGCTTTCCACTATAACGGCCGTCCCGTGGGGAATCTCCTCATCCAGCACGCGCAAAAGCTTTTCCCGAATGATCTCGGCGGCGATCTGCCGCTCGGGCTGATCGGTCAAGGCGTCCGACGGGAAGAAGAAATCGCTTTCGGCTAAGTAACGGTTGCACTCCTCAAGCAAAATATCGATCCCCTTGGCATTTTTGGCGCACATAGGGATCACGGCATCAAAATCAAAGGCCTCGGCATATGCGGCAATGGTTTTGGCAATATGCTCCTTGCTTGTGGCATCGATCTTGTTGACGGCAAGGATCGCGGGGATACCGTCGGCACGCAGGCGCTCAAGGATCCCGGCCTCAATGTCCCCAACCGTATCGCGCGGCTCGATCACCAGGATCGCGGCATCCGCCTCGCCCAGTGTGTCACCGGCGGTCTTCACCATATAATCGCCAAGCCGCGTGCGGGGTCTGTGCAGGCCGGGCGTATCCAAAAAGACATACTGATCCTCTCCTACCGTATGAATACCGGTGATGCGGTTACGGGTGGTTTGCGGCTTTTTGGAAACAATGGCGACCTTCTCACCGAGGATGGCGTTCAAAAGGGTGGATTTGCCCACGTTCGGGCGGCCTACGATGGCAATAAATCCTGTTCTTGTCATACTTTCACCTCAAAGCCCCAGTGTTGCGACGATCTCGCGCTGGCGGCGACACATATCTTCATCCTCGTCCTTGCCCTTCTCATGGTCATATCCAAGCAGATGAAGGGTGGAATGAATGCAAAGAAACGCAATTTCGCGCTCTACGCTATGGCCAAGCTCCTCTGCCTGGGCGGCGGCGCGCTCAACCGAAAGAACGATATCGCCGAGAACCACCGTAGCCCCCTCGGCATCCCCGTCGCACGGAAGCTCGCCCTCATCATACATCGGAAAGGACAAAACGTCGGTAGGGGTATTCTTTTCTCTGAATTTCTTGTTAAGCGATTTGATGTAGGCATTGTCACACAGTGTGACCGATACCTCGCTGTCAAAGATCACCCCCTCATAGGAAAGGGCGGCCTCAATGGCCTTGCGGATCAGCATTTTTCTTGCATAAGAGATCCCCTTCTCCTTCCCTTCTGTGGCAAAATCAAGAAAGAGGCGTGCCCCCTCCGGGGGGAAATGCATCATTTTTTTCGTCATAGCTTGTCCTTACTTTCTGCGGGCCGTAAAGGTCCGCGGTGTCGTTTTTTGTTGCTCCTCACGCCCATATTTTTCATAGGCGCGGATGATGTTCTGCACAAGGCGGTGTCTCACCACGTCCCGCTCGGAGAAGCGGTGGATGGCGATACCGTCGATCCCGGACAGGATACGCTCCGCCACGCTGAGGCCGCTCTTTTTGCCGTCCGGCAGGTCGGTTTGCGAGGGGTCACCGGTGACTACCATGCGCGAATTATGACCAAGGCGGGTAAGGAACATTTTCATTTGCTCCACCGTCGTATTCTGGGCTTCGTCCAGGATGATATACGAGTCATCCAGCGTGCGGCCGCGCATATAGGCCAGCGGGGCGATCTCTATCGCGCCGCGCTCCAGCTGTCTGGCATAATTCTCTGCCCCCAGCATTTCAAAAAGCGCATCGTAAAGAGGGCGCAGATAGGGGTCGATCTTGCTCTGCAGGTCCCCCGGCAAAAAGCCGAGGCGCTCCCCCGCCTCCACGGCCGGCCGTGTCAGAATGATGCGGTCTGCCTGCTTACTGCGCAAGGCCTCCACCGCCATAGCCACAGCAAGAAAGGTCTTACCGGTTCCCGCAGGTCCAAGGCCAAAGGTGACGGTGTTTTTTCGGATGGCCTCCACGTAACGGCGTTGGCCTGCCGTTTTGGGCTTTATGGGCTTGCCACGGCTGGTGATCGCCACAACGGCACCGTCCAGCTGCTCAAGATCCTCGGCGGCATCGGCGCTTATGGTTTCTATCACGTAATCGACCGTCTGATCCTCTAAATAATCCCCGGCCGTGACCATGCGTGACAGATACTCCAGCACCCTGCCCGCCTTTTCCACCAAATGCGCATCCTCGCCCGATATGGCAAGGCAATCTCCGCTATCCGCCCCACCCGAGCGGGCCTCTATCCGAACCGAAAACCTTTCCTCGATCCGACGGGCGTTTTCGTCCCCCGTCCCAAAGATCGCAGACGTTACCGCCCCATCCGAGATCATCACCAGCTTTTGCGGCATCTGTGCTTATCCTCCCTGTTCTCCCACCTCATAAGGAAGCGGGACAGCAATATCTATGATGCTTTCGATCTCTCCGGAAAGGAGATACGCATCTTCGCCAAATTCTCCAAAGAAGCGCTTGCGCAAAAGCTCCCCCTCTGCAAGGTCGGCGGCAAGCAAGGCGTACATACGACGATATGCAGCCCTGACGGCCTCCTCCTCTGTAAGGGCACGCTCTCCCCAGGTATATGGGAGGCGATACTCGTAGGTGAGATAGATCGGCAAGCGAATGCTACCAAAGAGAATGACTTGCTCTTTTCTCTTTATTATATCATACTCTTCGCCACTTTTTCCAGCAATTTTGCAAACTTTTATCTCCTTTCCAAAGAAATTTAGCGAAAAAGAAGCAATTTTCTCTTCGCCGTATATTTTTTCTTTTACCGATAGGGGCTGCACCACGCTTTGACGGTGTACGACGCGCGCACGGATCTCCCCTGCGGCCGCAGTTGCCACGAGCCCCGTCGCGCTTTGATAAAGGCCGCTGACAAGCAGCTCGCCGCGGCGCACCGTCATCCCTACGTCAACGGCGGCACGCCCACGGTCGACCCGCACACTTTCGATAAGTGCATCCTCACTTGCCACAAGGTTACATAGCCCCTGCCGGCTTTCCTCCTCGGTATTTGGCAAGACCTCCCGCACCTCTACCGATACGGTCGTGCCGCGCACGTAGATCCCCACCCAAGCCACCGAGGGCATGCTTTTTAAAAACCGAGTGCGCACCGCCGCCGTATCGGCCCCGGGGGTAAAGCTTCCCACCGCCAGCCCCGCCTCAGCAAGGGCGGCCTCGATCTCCTGTGAGCTGACCAGCTCGTTTCCCAAGACCTCGACCCGCCAAACGGTAAACGAAGAAAGCAAAAGGATCAGCATGGCAAGCACCGTCCCCGCCACGAGCCCCGGGCGACGAACGTAGGCCGAAAGCAAGGCGGGTAAGCCCCTTTGCGCACAAAGCGTACAGCGGCACTCCTGCGGCAACCTTCCGGCATCCCGCGAAAGGAGCAAAAGGCGCCCCCGCTCCCCCTCTATCCGGCAAAAAAGGCAGGCAATGCCGTGTGTCAAAAGGCAATCGAGGATCTCGGCCTGGTCCTCCGCACAAAAGGAAAACTCACTCACCCCAAGAAGAAAGGAATAAAGTCCCATCCTATATTTCTCACTTTTCCATCAGAAAAATTCCCGAAATTTCACCCTCTACCTCTGCCACACCGCCATCGTACGTGATGCAACCGAGGGATGCACCGCGTATCACAAGATAACGCCGCGCAACCGAAAACACGACCTCCTCCTCCTTGCAACGGATGATATGCTCCGCTCCCGAAACCAGAACGCGGCCAAAATCCTGTCCGGCATCCAGCTCCACCCGATAGCCACCTCCCACACCGATCGGAGCCACCCCCAGCGGTGCATGGCCGAAAAGAAACGGCCTTTTTCTTTTTTTCATACGCCTCTCCCTGTTCTATCCATGCAGCTCAACTTATATTGTATAGTATGTGAAAGGGGGAAACAAAATGACCTATCAGGCCCGCTTGCGTTTCTTTTTCGGAGGAGCGCTCCTTCTTCTACTACTGTTTTTGTGGCAAAGCGCCGCCTTACTGAGTGCCACACGGGACGCCATGCATCTGGCCGCCCACACCATTCTCCCCTCGCTTTTCCCGTATCTTGTCCTATCCGGGATCTTGAGTGCGACAGCCGCCCCCGATATCCTGCCGGGGGCAAGGGTCTTTGAGAAGTTTTCCCGCCTTCCGGCAATTGGCTTTATCGCCTTTTTTCTCGGGTCGGTCTGCGGGTTTCCCATCGGGGCACGCGTATCCGGCGAGCTTTACCGTAACGGCTGTCTTCAGAAGGAGGAGGCCGCCCGCCTTGCGGCCGTCTCTACCAATGCAGGCCCCGCCTTTGCCGTGGCAGGAGTGGGCGGCGCACTTTTCGGCTCGCCCTCGCTTGGCTGGCTTTTATTCCTGGCTCAGCTGGCGGCCGCGCTTTTGCTTACACTACTCTCCTCTTTCTTTACGCCACGCCCGCAAAGGCGAGCCGTCACACCGCACTGCGGCGGTGCGTCCTTTTCGGATATTCTCGGCCGCGCCACCGTTTCCGCACTGGGGATAGCGGGCGCGGTGATCTTTTTCGGCGGGGTCGCCGCGCTTCTTCCACCCACGCTTCCGCTCTCGGTATCTGCGTTTATCAAAGCCATCCTGGAGGTGGGCAACGGATGCGCCGCGGCCGCTATGCTTGGCAAGGGTGGGCTTCCGCTTGCCGCATTTGCGCTCGGCTTTTCGGGGATCTCGGTTCTTTTTCAAGCCATAGGCGAATTACGCCCCCTGGGAATTCCGATTCTCCCGCTTGTACGCTTCAAGCTTTGCCAAGGTACGCTTTCGGCACTTCTTATTCTGCCTTTTTGCCTTGGAGGATAAAAAAGAGCGCATCCCGTATCTTAGACGGAATGCGCTCTTTTTTCTGTCAATATTGCTTTACTTTTTCATCAAAAGCTCGAAATGGTTTTTTCTGCACCGCAAAACGCCCTCGCGCCGCAGCTTACCGATCTCGGCCGAGAGCCCACTGCGATCCACCTCCAGATAATCGGCCAGCTCCTGCCGATCGTACGGTATGGAAAACGAGGAGGCACCGCTTTTTTTAGAAAAAAGCATGAGATACGCAAGCAGCTTTTCCCGCGTGGTGCGATGGGAGGTGATCTCCATTCTCTCGTGAAAATACAAGCTTTTTTGTGCAAGATCCCGCATCAGATTGTATATCAGCTGACGGTGATGGGCACAGTGATTATCGCAGGTGTGCAATATGTGCGCCCCTGTGATCAGCATCACCTCGGATGTCTCGTTTGCCACGGCATCCACCGACAGTGCCTCGGCCTCGGCACAGGCAAACATCTCAAGAAATAGCTCCCCCGGTTGCACCGCACTTAAAATACTGCGGTTTCCGTAATAGTCGTTTTGCAGAATATGAATAGAGCCCGAAAGCAGGATGCCGATCTCATTCACAACGTCCCCCGCTAAAAAAACGGTCTCTCCCTTCGCGTACTGCACAACGCGTGCGCGAAAGCAGGAAAGCATTCTTACCACCTCTTCCTCCGTCGTTCCGAAAAATAAGGGACAAGTCCGCAAAACCGAATAATATTTTTCCATTTTTACCTCGTTTTGTTGAAAGTTCAACATACTTACCTCAGATATTATAGTATAAAATAATTAGAAAGTCAAGGAGTTCACATATGAAAATCGCATTTTTTGATACAAAGCCCTATGACCGCCCGGCCTTTTTAAAATACGGCGAGCAGTACGGGATCACCTTCAAATTCTTTGAGGCAAAGTTAAACGAGGACACGGTAGAGCTGGCCCGCGGCTTTGATGGGGTCACCGTTTTTGTCAACGATATGGTAAACGCCGCAGTGATCGACCGCCTGGTAGAGCTTGGCGTGTCTGTCATAGCCCTGCGCTGCGCCGGCTTCAACAACGTTGACGTCAAGCATGCATACGGCCGCATCCACATTCTGCGCGTTCCCGCTTATTCCCCCTACGCCGTGGCCGAGCATGCCATGGCCATGCTACTGACCTCCATCCGTCGGATCCACAAGGCCTATATCCGCACGCGTGATTTCAACTTCAGCCTTGCGGGGATGACCGGCTTTGATCTTTACGGAAAGACGGTCGGCATCATCGGCACAGGACGGATCGGACGTGTGTTTGCCGACATCTGCCGCGGCTTTGGTATGAAGATCCTGGCTTACGATAAATTCCCCGCCACCGATTTTGCGGACGGAACCCACATCCGCTATGCCTCTCTTGACGAGATCTACAAGGGTAGCGACATCATTTCTCTTCACTGCCCGCTTACCGAGGAGACCTATCACCTGATCAATGCCGACACCCTGAACCAATGCAAGCGGGGCGTGGTGCTTCTGAACACATCGCGCGGGGCGCTTGTCGATGCCGAGGCACTTCTTGCGGCCATCAAATCCCGCCATGTCGGCGCGGCCTGTCTTGACGTGTATGAGGAGGAATCCGATTTCTTCTTTGAGGACTTCTCGGGCCACATCATCGATGACGACATCCTGGCGCGCCTTATCTCGATGCCGAACGTCATCGTTACCTCGCATCAGGCCTTTTTGACCGAGGAAGCGCTCGACAACATCGCCAAAACGACGGTGGAAAACATACTCTCGCTGAAAAACAACGGAGAATGCCCGAACGAGCTTTGCTACCGCTGTGGCGAGGCCACCGACTGCAAAAGTGGCAAGTGCTTTTGACCTCCTGCCGTTTGACGTTTCCCCATCATTATGAAAAAGGAGATTTCCCATGACTGTAACAAAGGATATCCGCTATATCGGTATCAACGACCATAAGATCGACCTTTTCGAGGGACAGTATCCCGTCCCGAACGGAATGGCCTATAACTCCTACGCGATCTTGGACGAGAAGATCGCCATCCTTGACACGGTGGATGCGGCCTTCACCCACGAATGGCTGGATAACATCCAAAAGGCCTTAGAGGGGCGCACCCCCGACTATCTGATCGTGCAGCATATGGAGCCCGACCATTCTGCTAACGTGCATAATTTTGCAAGGATCTATCCCACTGCAAAGATCGTCGCATCGCAGAAGGCTTTTGCGATGATGAAAAACTTCTTCGGCACCGATTTTGCCGATCGCCGGATCGTGGTTGGCGATAAGGACGTTTTGTCGCTTGGCAGTCACGAGCTTACCTTTTTGACAGCACCTATGGTGCATTGGCCCGAGGTCATTGTGACCTACGATGCCAAGGATAAGGTTCTTTTCTCGGCCGACGGCTTCGGCAAATTCGGCGCTTTGGACGTTGAGGAGGAGTGGGCTTGCGAGGCACGCCGCTACTACTTCGGCATTGTGGGCAAATACGGTGCCCAGGTGCAGGCACTTCTGAAAAAGGCCGCCACCCTGGATATCGAGATCATCTGCCCGCTTCACGGCCCCGTGCTTTCCGAAAATCTCGGCTATTATCTGAAGCTTTATAACACCTGGTCAAGCTACACCCCCGAGGAAGAGGGGATCATGATCGCCTATACCTCGGTTTACGGGAACACCAAAAAGGCCGTAATGCTGTTGGCCGAAAAGCTGAAGGAGTACGGATGCCCCAAGGTCGTGCTGACCGATCTTGCACGCGCCGATATGACCGAGGCCGTTGAGGATGCCTTCCGTTACAGTAAGCTTGTTTTGGCCACAACCACCTACAATGCAGGCATCTTCCCCTTCATGCAGACCTTTATCCACCACCTCACCGAGCGCGGATATCAGAACCGCATGATCGGCCTTATCGAAAACGGCAGCTGGGCCCCCATGGCCGTCAAGGTCATGCGCGGCATGCTGGAAGCAAGCCGCGGGATCACCTTTACCGATACGACCGTCCGCATCCTTTCGGCCATGAACGATGAGACCCGTGCCGATATCGATACCCTGGCCGGTGAGCTTTGCCGCGAGTATATCGCCATGAAAAAGGATAACACCGTCAACGATCCGAACGCGCTCTTTTCTATCGGATACGGCCTGTACCTCGTAAGCTGCCATGACGGCAAGAAGGACAACGCGCTGATCGTGAACACCGTTACCCAGGTAACAAGCGCCCCCAATCGCATTGCCGTTACCATCAGCAAGGAAAACTATTCGTACCACGTCATCAAGCAGACGGGCATCCTGAATATCAACTGTCTGAGTGTGGATACCCCCTTTTCGGTCTTTGAGCAGTACGGATTCCAAAGCGGGCGAAATATCGACAAATTTGCCGATACCGATATCCTACGCTCTGCCAACGGTCTTGCGGTGCTTCCCCGCTATATCAACTCCTTTATGTCGCTAACTGTTGAGCAGTATATCGATCTTGATACGCACGGAATGTTCGTTTGCACGGTGAGCGAAGCCAAGGTGCTGTCCGATGCCGAGACCATGACGTATGCCTATTATCACGAACACGTGAAGCCGAAACCGACGACCGACGGCAAGCGCGGTTACGTTTGCAAAATTTGCGGCTACGTCTATGAGGGCGATGAGCTTCCTGAGGATTTTGTTTGCCCGCTTTGCAAGCACGGCGTTTCGGATTTTGAAGCGATCCAATAACAAAAATTTTAATAAACGAAAGGAATTTACTATGAAAAAGTATGTGTGCGACCTTTGTGGCTGGGTCTATGACGAGGAGCTTGGCGATCCCGAAAACGGCATCGCTCCCGGCACGAAATTCGAGGATCTGCCCGAGGATTTCGAGTGCCCTCTTTGCGCCGCAAAGAAGGATGAATTCAGCGAAGAAGAATAAAACCACCCGTAGCCCCCGCCTTTTGGCGGGGCGCTACGGGCTTTTTCGGGAGAAAATGCTATGGATCTTGTCATTTTAACAGCGCTTGGCGTCGGCGGCGCCACGGTCATCGGTGCGCTTATCGGCTTTCTTTGTAAAAATCTTACCCACCGCTTCAGCGATATCGTGCTGTCCTTTGCGGCAGGCGTCATGCTTGCGGCGGCGGTGCTTGGCCTTGTTCTACCCGCGATCGACTATGGCGGAAGGTTTGGGCTTCTCATCACGGTCGGCGGTATTTTTGTCGGCGCGATCGCCCTCAACCTGATCGACAAGCTGGTTCCGCACCTTCACAACACCGAGGATTGCGAGGGCGAGGAATGCCACCTGCACAATGCGCGGGTAGCAAAGATCATGCTATTTGTGCTTGCCATTGCCATACATAACCTCCCCGAGGGGATCGCCGCAGGGGTGGGCTTTGGCACGGGTAACGATGCCGAGGCGCTTCTTATTGCCGGCGGTATCGCCCTGCAGAACATACCCGAGGGCATGGTCATCATCGGGCCGATGCTGGCCATCGGAATCAGCAAGCGGCGTGCCTTTTTATATGCCGCCCTTACGGGTGTTGTCGAGGTTATCGGCACGCTGATCGGTTACCTTGCCGTCAGCATTTCTGCCGCTATTCTCCCCTTCGCCCTTGCCTTTGCGGGAGGGACGATGCTGTACGTCATCAGCGATGAAATGATCCCGGAAACGCACGCACACGGTAGCCAGCGCGGTGCTACCTATGCCCTGCTTGTCGGCTTTTGCCTGATGCTGGCTGTTGACGTGCTTTTAGGATAAGACACAAC
>JAGBZZ010000349.1 GCA_017652965.1 Clostridia bacterium
CTCTTCCCCGCACGCGCGGCCGCCTATGCCGCCTCTGCCAATTTTGAGGCGGTAGCCATGATCCTGACCTTTGTCAGCATCGGCAAGGCGCTGGAGGGGCGCGCCCGCGACAAAACGGCCGATGCCCTGCGCTCGCTTGCCGCCCTTACCCCGAAGACCGCCACGCTTTTGCAAAACGGCAAGGAGACGGCGGTAGCGGCCGATACCCTGGTGCGCGGGGATATCCTCATCCTGCGTAGCGGCGAGGCCGCCCCCGCGGACGGCACCGTCCTTGAGGGGCACGGTGCCATGAATGAGGCCATGCTGACGGGCGAAAGCCTGCCCGCCGACAAAAGGCCCGGCGACCGCGTTACGGCGGGGTGCCTTCTGACAGACGGCCAGCTGATCCTTCGGGTAGACGCCGCCGGCGAGGAGACCGCACTCTCGGACATGCTGCGCATGGTAAGCGAGGCGGCAGCAGGACAAGCGCCCATTGCCCGCCTTGCCGACCGCGTGGCGGCGATCTTTGTCCCCGCCGTCGGGGCGCTTTCGCTTTTGACCCTTCTCCTTTTTTACGCGATCACCGGGGACTTCACCGAGGCCCTGCGCCACGCCATCAGCGTGCTTGTGATATCCTGCCCCTGTGCCCTGGGGCTTGCCACCCCCACCGCCATTATGGCGGCCACGGGTGCCTCTGCACGGCTTGGGATCCTTGTAAAGGATGCCGCCGCCCTTGAATGCCTTGGCAGGATAAGGACGGTCGCCTTTGACAAGACAGGAACGCTTAGTGAAGGGCGGATGCAGGTAGCCGTGATCCTCCCCGCCGCCGGCTTTTCCGAGGAGGAGGTGCTATCGGTAGCCGGTGCACTGGAGGCCACCTCCACCCATCCGTTGGCCGTCGCCATCCGTGAGGCGGCAGCCTTGCGTGCTATCCCCGTCACCGAGGCGGAGGGCTTCATCACGGTAGAGGGGCGGGGCATCGCCGCCGACATTGCGGGCGAGCGGTGCTTTGTGGGAAATGCCGCCTTCCTCTTTGAGGATGCCGAGCTTGATCCCGCCCCCCTGCAGGACGCCACCGCGCAGCTTTTGGAAATGGGGTGTAGCCTTGTATACGTCGGGCGGGAGGAAAGCGCCCTCGGCGTCATCGGTATCACCGACACCGTCCGTGCGGATGCACCCGATGCTGTGGCGACCCTGCGCGGCATGGGGATCAAGTGTGTCATGCTGACGGGGGACAACCCCCGCGCGGCCGCTAGCGTAGCCGAGGCCGTCGGGATCCGCCATGTACAGGCAGGCCTTACCCCGGAGGGGAAAAGCGATGCCATCCGTGCCCTGCAAGCAGAGGGGCGCGTGGCCATGGTCGGGGATGGCATCAACGATGCCCTGCCCATGGTGACAGCCGACCTTGGCGTTGCCATCGGGGCGGGCACAGACGTGGCGATTGCCTCGGCCGACGTGGTGCTTCGCCGCAGTAGCCCTGCCGACGTGGCCTCCGCGCTTGCCGTCGGGCGGCGCACGCTGACCGTCATCAAGCAAAACCTTTTCTGGGCGCTTCTTTATAACTCGATCTGCATTCCGATCGCGGCGGGCGCGCTTTTGCCGCTGGGGCTTTCTCTCAGCCCCGCCATCTCGGCTGCCGCCATGTCGCTTTCCTCACTCTTTGTTGTCAGCAACTCCCTCCGTCTTCTTCGCCCCTTACCAAAAAGAAGGGCTTGACAAAACGCCCATGCGGCGTTATAATACTGTCAAAACCGGAAAGGAGCCACCTACCGTGCGCAAGCATCTTCCTTTAGCCATTATTTCACTGATCCTTCTCATCCTGACCACTGCCGTCTCCTCCTATATGCTGTACGAGGCCTTTAACCTGCCGCCAAGCAGTGAGGATCTGGAGATGGGAGAATCGATCGGGCGGGGGCTGACCCTGGTGGTATGTCTTTTGTTCTTTATCGGCGGTGCGATCCTGAACGCGATCGCCTTTATCCTCTCGCTGATCGGCTTTATCCTAACAAAGCGCGGCTACGCCCCTGTGGGGGTCATTACCTGGCACGGCATCCAGGCGATCCTTGCCGTGGTCTTAAGCATCATCCCCTTTCTCCTGCTCCCGCTTTGAAAAGAGAACGAATATTCCTAAAAAGCAAAGAGAGAACGCCTCGGCCTTCGCCGAAGCGTTCTCTTTTTCCATTTTCCCTGCGTTGCAGAGAGCGAACGGTTATATAACCGTTTCTATCGCTTGTTTATAAGTCATTTTTGAAAATAAAGCTCAAAAAACAGCCAAAAACCGGGTTTTAGAAAAAATCCAATACATCATTCTTCCTTTTTTCTATTACGCAAGGGATCCTTGGAATTTTCTCAGGCTTTACCCTCAAGGTAGTTGCGGCACTCCTTTTCCTCCTCGCCCGACGTATGGTGATGAGCACACCCGTAATAATACCGCGCATGCTCAGCATTGGCACGCACACCGTGGCCATAGCGATAGCATCTGGCAAGGTAAAGATATCCCTCGGTGCAGTGGTTGTTTCCATCCTGTGCCTTGATAAGCAGGGAGGCTGCCTTTTTGTGATCTACCGAGCATCCAAGGCCGAGGTAGTAGCATTTTCCAAGCCCTTCCTGCCCAAGGCAAAGGTTGCCCTCGGCGGCGGCCTTGTAATAGGCAAAGGCCTTCTCCGCACTCTTCTCATTGAAGAAATACCCATGCTCATAGAGAAGCCCCAGCAAATATGCACTGTTGCACGAGCCGAGGCTTGCATCCTTCGCAAGCCAGGAAAGGCTGAACCTATCCTCACGGATAAGGGCGGCATAGGAAGGCGTATAGGTCTGCTTTTCGCGGCGCAGTGCCGGTGTGCCCTTTTTAAAGGCGGCGCGGAAGCTCTTGCTATCGATGGTGAGAGTTCCCACCCCCTCGCGCCACGCCCCGAGATACTCGCCGTCATAATATTCCCGCGCATCTCCCTCTACCCCGCGGAATTTCTTGTCGTCCAAGATCCAGCCGGTGTAGGAGGTACCACCGTTGGGATATCCGACACTACCGTAGCCGAAGATCCTTCCGCGGCGATACATAAACCTCCCTTTATAAACCTTTTTGTCCTTGCATATCTCGGTATAATCAAGGCCGACGTCCTCGCAAAATTCCTGTATGAAGTAGTCACCCTTTGCGGCAAGATTACGGGTCGAATACTGCTTGATGGGGCCGGATTTTTTACCGTTTACCCATTCCCCCTCAAAGACCCGCCCGTCAGCGCCGATATGCTTGCCCTTACCGTGCCACGTCCAATAATTGATACAGCTTCCCGCAAAGCTACTGCCGTCCTGATAGGTAAAAACGCCCTCGGTCGTAGCATTGCTTCTGTCAAGGATCCCTTCAAAGCGTATTCCGGACGCCTTCCAAAGGATCTTGCATCTGCCGTGCCAGTTGCCGTCCTGCCACTCTCCCTCATAGACGTCCCCGCTTGCATAGTGAAATACGCCGTAGCCGTGTAGAACGCAGTCCAGCACCTCACCCTCGTAGCTACCGTTTGCGCTTGTCATTTTACATTTACCGTCCAGGCGGCCGTTTTGCCATACCCCCTCAAAAACGGTGCCGTCCACGGCGGTATACCGTCCCTTGCCGTGCATAAGATTACCTTGAAACTCGCCCTCATAGGTACTACCGTCTGCATGCTTAACATATCCGCGGCCATGCCAGCAGTTCTCTCGCCACTCTCCTTTATAATAGCCGCCGTCATGGTAAAAGCACTCGCCAAAGCCATCGCAAAGATCGCCCTTCAACATACCGCGATATCGCCAGCCGTCCCCTTCACGCTCACAAAGGTCTGAAAGATCGTATAACAAGCGCCCGTTCTCGTACATAAGGGTATGCGTGCCGCTTGCATCCTCCTTGATCACCTCACCGTCAAGAAGCCCGTTTTTGAAAGCCCCCTCATAGCGGCATCCATCCCCGAAAAGCTCCCCCTTCTCATAGAGGTAGCACCCGCCCTCATAGCGGCACGCTCCACGGAAGATAAGCGACTCCCCTTTTTCATGCTTGCGGTAGCATTCCATATACGAGGTATCGCGCGCACCGTGGCGAAAAAACAGGCGGTATAGCATCTCCCCTGCCGTCTCCTCAAAGTACCCGTGGCGGCGATCGGCCTCAAAATACCCGTCATAGCGACGGCCATCCGCCGTCTCGGTACCGTAGCCGCATTTATCCCCGTTTCTGAAGTACCCGTGATAGGAATATCCGGCTCCGCTCAAAAAGCCGAATCCATCGGGAGAAGAGCCGCTTTTTTCACCCCTGTAGGACTTGCCGCGCCAGGTGCCGATCATGTATCCCCAGGTGCAGAATTCCAGGGGGTCACCCCCCTCGCGCCGCACCTCAGCCTTAGCACGCTCAAAGCCGGCGCTATAGGCGGTGTAATAATAGTTTGTGCTGTAGGCCTCATCCTCCTTCAGCTTTTTTGCCTCCTCATAAAAGCGGGAATCCGGGCTGATTACACCGAGATCCGCTTCTCTTTTGCAGTAAGACGCAGAAGGTGCGGCCGTGGATGCGTGCACAGGCGCGGCGGCAGGGGTAGCCGTGGCTTCACCTGCATCCTCATCGGCTGTAGTGGGGGGCGTACCATGATAAAAGTTTCCCTCCACGACACGCCCATCGGCATACGTCAGCCTACCGTGACCGTGATATTTCCCTTCTGCCATGCCGCCGCTGTAGCGCCTGCCGTCGGCATAACGGACCTCGATGCTTCCGTGCGGCACACCGTTTACAAAATCGCCGGTATATTCATTGCCGCTCCATCTCACCGTGCAACGGCCGTGCGGTTGCTCGTTTTTAAAAAAGCCCTGCTCGTAATCTCCATTGGCATAGCGGCACTCACCGTGCCCCTCGATGACCCCGCGGGAAAACTGCCCGGTATAGGTAAAATCGCTGCATTTGTAGGTGCCGATGCCATCATAGATACCGTTAACAAGATCCCCCTCGTACTCATGATCCGACTTCACGATACGCCCCTTGCCGTTTAGCTTTCCCATCACAAAATGGCCACTGAACCGTTCACCACGTGCATTGACAATCTCACCGTAGCCATCGTATTCCCCATGGCAAAAGCCACCCCTGTAGAAGGCGCCCTCACGGTGCAGCTCTCCCTGCCCGTGAAACTCCCCGTCAGAATCGAATTCTCCCTCGTACCAGCCGTTGGTATATTCCTTTCTCACAGCTGCACCTCCTCTCGGTTTCCCTGTTCATCCTTCAAAAGGATATGATAGTAATAGACCGGCATCGCGCTCCAGCCGTGGCAAAGGCTGCCCGCGCCGCTGAAATCGGCCTTGCCCTTTTCTGTTTCAAAGACCGAGGTAGCGCCCACATCCAGCATCGCGCCGTAGCGTGCCTCGATATCGGCAAGGATCGCCTCGCGGTAGCCATCGGCATCGACGGCAAGGAGGGCATCGTAGACAAAGCAACGGGAGGAAAGCATGGTGGGAGCAAGCGTGCCGCCCGCAAGCGCCGCCGCGACCCGCGCGGCCTCCTGCCCCTTGACGGTGCCGCTAAGGACGGCGTAGGCATTGGCAAGCTCGGTATAGGTCGCACTGTCGGCCGTGAGGCGCACAAGACCCACCTCACGGTCGTAGAAGGCGGCATGGGCCGCCGCCGCGACCGCATCTGCCTCGCCGACAAAGGGATCGGCAAGCGCGCAGGCATCGCAAATGTCCCGGAAGGCGCGCAGGGCCATAACAAGCAGACAGTTGAGGAGGGCATCCGCGCACGGCTCCTTTCCCGCGCCGTACGGCGTCCACTCATGGAAGTTCCAATACTCCTCGGGATAGCGGGGGACAAGCCCTCCGCTTCTCCGCGCAAGGAAGCCCGCAAGAATCCTTTTCAAGGTCTCGTACACCTCGACCCCCAGCGTATTGTCCTGCGAGTGGCTGATATACTCCCACACCTCCAGGACGTAATGCAGAGAAAAGGAGGGGATGGTCAGAAGGGTAAGGGGACAGGGGAAGCAGAGGGCAAGCAGGCCGTCCGGGCGCATCCCCTTGCTGAGAAGCAGGAGGTTGGCGCGCGCATAGGCAAAGTTCCCGTCGCGGAAGGCGTAATAGCCGCACAGCATCTGATTGCGCGAGTCAAAGGCGTAAAGCGCCTGCTCACGCCACGGGGTATCCACGTAGTGCTCCAGCATGCAAAGCTCCAGCGTGCGCACCGAAAGCTCGTAGATCGCCCCCTCGCGGGCAGAGCCTGCCGAAAAGGTGACCCGCTCGGTCGGGTAACGCTTGGGGATCAGCCCGCACGTAAGGTCTGCAAGCTCTCCCCCGCACTCGACCTGCAGATAGCGGCATCCGAGGCGGAGCATGTAATGGGTATACTCATTTTCGCCCGCGCGCGCTACGTATTCCACGCTGAAATCGCGATAGCTGATCTTGCGGCACACGCGCCCGTCCTCATCGAGATCCTCGCCCCACGAGATAAGCAGGTGCTGCTCCGCCTTGGCCGTAAAGCGCAAGGAAAGCAGGCCAACGCTCTCCTGACCGAGGTCAAAGACGTATACGCCGTCCCCCTGCGAGACAAGCCTGCCCCGGCAAAAGGGGTCGCACACCAGCCGCTGTATGGGGCGTGCCACAGGGGTGCAGCTCTTTGCAACCGGGACGGCGGGGTGAAAGCCGCAAAGCCTGCCCTTGATCCATCCGTCCTCCTTGGTGGCATCGTAAAGGAAGCTGAGCCCCAGCTGTCTTGTGACCCACTTTTGGTAGCCGTTCCGATAAGCGCGGCTATAGCGGCAAAGCGTCTCCCCATCGCTGACGGCAAGTGTCTGCTCGCCCGCCTTGATCTCAAAAAGGAGACCTGCCGTCTCGCGCAGATAGCGCTGAGAGTCTAAGCCATAGTACCAGACAAGGACGGCCATACGGTTGACGCCCGAAGCAAGGTACGGGGTAAGGTCGATCTCCTCATAGGTCTTGTACCACTCGCAATCGGCATAGCGGTTGCTTTCCACAAAGCGGCCGTTCAAAAAGAGGGTGTATTCGCTATCGGCCGACAAAAAGAGGCTGACAGGCCCCCCGTTCCACGAAAATTCGCGGTAAAACTCACCGTAGGTATCGGGTAAGGAGGCGTCCTCCACCCAGATCCATTTTGCGCCTTCAAACAGCATATCGCTACCTCCTTCAGTTAAAAAGCATACATTCCAAAAGCTTCATGGCCATGTAGGTGTGGATCTCGCGGATGGGGTGGTTCAGCTTATTGGCCAGAAGCTCGGTGGTGTTGACGCCGTTTTCCTCCAGCCGTGCCCATACCGTATATAGGTCGCACATAACGGCACCGCACTCCTCGCACACGGCACGGGCGGTGGCGTAGTATTTGGCCAGAAGGCCCGGCTTTTGCACCGTCTCGGAAAACCTGACGGCAAGCTCGCTAAGGAGCCCTTCCTTAAGATGCGGGCTGACGGTGGTGTTCATGGCATTGGTCGCCAAAAAGATGACCTCCGCCCCGCTTTTTTGGATCTCGGTAAAGATCTCGCGCAGCGCCCTCTCGTAAAGCGGGAGCGCCGCCTCGCCGCCGCAGCTGTCGTTGAGGCCGTAGGCCACCACCACAAGATCGGGGTGGTAGGAGAGGATATCGCGCGCAAGCCGCCTGACCCCCGCGGCGGCGCGGTCTCCGTTTATGCCACTGTTGATGATATTCACCTGCACCGTGGGATACAAAAGGGCCAGCATCTCGCGAAGGCGGGTGGAGTAGGCGCTTGGGTAATCGGTCGTACCGAAAAGGCGACCGTCCGGTGTCAGATAGGTCTCAAAGCACCCCTGGGTCACACTGTCACCGAGAAAGGCGATGGTGATCGGCTTTTTGCCGGTAAGGTCTTCCTGTTTTTCACGAAATAAGCGCGCAACGTTCATAGCTTGGCCTCCTTTTTCATACTACATCGATAGCCTATTATACCACAACCCCGCCATCGAGTGCAAGGGATTATATTTGCAAAAAGGACAGAGAGCGAAAAACACTCTCTGTCCATGCCGTGTATAGATTCAGTTGATCACGGGGTTGTAATCGCCTCTTCCGCAAATACCCCAGCTGACGCCGAAGAAGCAGGTCTTATAGGAGCTGTCGGTGCACTCCTTTGTGATCGCCGCTATCGTGTTGGGGTTACCGGTGAGATAGCCGCCAAGCTGATAGCCCGAGATCACGCCCATGGCAGGGACAAGCCGCATGTCTCCCGCAAGCGAGAAGCGCGTATAATCGACCGTGCAGTTCTTTATGGTGCAGCCCTCGGCAAGGCCTGCGATACCGCCGGCGGATCTGTTGCTGTTGACCGCGATCAGCTCAATGCTCGAGTCACCGTTGCCTGAGCTGCTGACGTGGCAAAGCTCCACCACGGCAGACGGCGAAAGATAGCCCGCCACACCACCGATATTACCGTTACCGCTGACGCTGATGGTGGCCAGCTGGCAATTGACGATCCGGTTCAACGAGGCCCCTGCGATCGTGCCGACGTTCGACTTGTCTCTCTTGACCGAAACAACGTCGCTAAGGAAGGTGCAGTTGTCGATCGTACCGTTGTTGATCCCGCAAAGGAGGCCTGCGTAGATGGTCCCGCTGCCGTCGTGGCATTCGCTGACGTTCAGCGAGGAGTTCCAGATGTGCAGGTTATAGATATATCCACCGCCGTCCGAGGTCGTGGCGATCTGCTCAAAAAGGCCGAGGCAAACGTCGCTTGTGACCGCGCTTGCGGATCTTGTGATCTTGACGTTGGTCAACTTATGCCCGTTACCGTCGATATAGCCGGTAAACACACCCGAGATGGGGGTCCAGGACATGAGGCCGAAGTCGATATCGTTGGCAAGCTTGTAGTAGGCCGACATATTCTTGGCGATATCCGCAAAATCCTCACGCGAGGTAATGATGTAGGGGTCTTGGCTCGTTCCGCTGCCGTTCAGCCCTTCCCCTCTGACAAATTTGGCCGTCAGGCTGATGTCCACATCGATCGCAAAGGTGTAAACCCTGTCGGCGGTGAGCTTCTCCTCGCCAAGATACCAGCCGTCAAAGTCAAAACCGGCACTGGGGACGGCGGTCAGGGTTACCTGCTCCCCTCTCTGATAGGGAGAGGTGTTGCCCTCCACCTTGCCGGGGACGGCACCGTCCACGTCGGGAATCGATACCGTGACCTTGCGCTTGTTATTCAGCTTGAAAAGCTCGCAAAGCTCGTCATACGACTCATCCGCAGACTCTACAAAATAATTCTCAAGCTCCTGTCTTCTCGCGGTGTCCGCAGGGTCAAGGAGATCCCAAAGGCCAACAAGCGAGTTTTCCCCAACTATGCCGGCCAGGGCGGAATTGGAAAGGTTCTGGTCAAAGGACTGGATCCACGCGCCGTAATTCTGACTGCACGCCTCGATCGAGGAGGTGTTGATAAAGGCACCGCCAAACTGCTTGATCTCGGTCTCCTCGTCAATATTCTCCTTAGCGCAATCGTTGTCGTACGCCGCGCCGGCCTCCAGATTAAGGGCGGCCTTAAGGTACTTGATGTGCGCATTGACGGCCGCGGTTGCCTCGGTGGTGTAGCCGGTGGTGGTAGAGGAATAGGTGGTGTTTACCTCAATTCTGCCGCCCATGGCAACCTCTCTGATCAGGTGCGTGCCATACTTATCGAAAAGCACGCCGGGCTCCATGTTGTTAAGGTCGTTTACAA
>JAGBZZ010000038.1 GCA_017652965.1 Clostridia bacterium
ACAGATGGCATCCACGTGGACACCCGGCATGCCGGAAATGAAGCGGGCGTTTCCCACACCGCGGTGGCCAAGCCCGACTACGGCTACGTGTACGTTTCTCATCGCAGTTCTCCTTTCGCCTTATTCGGCGGTCTCTTCCTTTGCCTCGGGGGCATCCTCGGGGATCGGCCCTGTAAAGTCGTCGCAATCCAGGGGAGCGCGGCGGATCCATTCACCGTTCGTGAAGTCCGGGAAGGCCACGGGTGCGCCGCCAAGGGCGATCGACTTTTCGGAGAGGGTAGTGATGGCCATCCAGGTGGCGGCGTCATAAGCGTCGATCGGGACGTTCTTGTCGCCGCGGGCGAGGCAATCAAAGAAGGCAGAGAAGCAGAAGCCGTCCATCCCACCGTGACCGCCCTTGACGTTGGCAGCATTCTCGGGGCGCCACAAGGGAGAGAGGTACTTTTCAAAATCCACGGCGTTGCCGGCGTTCTTATAGATCGAGGTGTTGTGGTTCAGCCCGGCACCCTCAAGGTAGATCGAATCGCTGTTCTCCTCAAACATACCGCGCGTGCCCTGCACCGCAAAATCGCGGGAGTAGAAGCGGGGCAGGCTGGTATCCAGGGTCAGGGTAACCGTTTCGCCGCCCGCACAGGTGATGATGGTGGTCACGATATCGCCCTGGGCAAAGTCAACACCCCGGAGCTTTTCGTTTTCGGGATGCACTCTCTCGGCAAAATCCTCAAGCCCGAAGGACTTGGTGGATACGCTGACAAGAGACAGGGGGCGGTTACCGCGGTTGATACCCAGGATCTTGGCGATCGGGCCGAAGTCGTGGGTCGGATAGTTGTGGCAGTTGCGGTTGAGGTAGTTGCGCAGGCGGTAGTGGCGGCGCTCCTCACCCTCGGTGATCTCGTCACGCAGGTCGTGGCGGTAGCCGCCCTCGCAGTGGACGATGCGGCCAAGAAGACCCCGGCGTGCCATATTGGCCACCATCAGCTCACGCTTGCCGTAGCAGCAGTTTTCCAGCATCATGACCGGCACACCGGTCTCCTCATGCGTACGGACAAGATCCCAGCACTGCTTGATGGAATACGCGCCGCCGACCTCCATGGCCGCCCACTTGCCTGCCTTCATGGCGGCAACGGCCTGGGGGATGTGCGACTCCCAGGAGGAGAAGATCATAACAGCGTCGACCGATTCCTCAGCCAGAATATCCTCAAAGACAAGGGTCTCCTTCGGACGGTAGCCGTGAGCCTGCTCGATGGCGTCGGAGGTTCTCTTGATGCGATCCTCATAAAGGTCGCAGACGATATCGATGTGGATGTTATCCATGCCCGCGATGAAGCGGGTGTTCCAGTAGCCGCGGTTTCCAAGCCCGACGACGCCGAGATGCAGTGTTTTTGCCATAATACAAAGCTCCTCTTGTTGTATTTTCCCTTTTGGGAAGGGGTGAATTCATAAGCAGTTCTATTATACAGCCTTTTTCTTCGGCTGTCTATAGCAAATCGAGAAAAAATCGAAATTTGACCGTATTGAACAGTTCAGGGGATGATATGAAAGGTTTTGGCGAAGGGGTTACTTGCAAAGAAGGTCAAGAAAGGCGCGGAAGGCACTGGGTATGGCGTAGACCGTGCGCAGTCCCTCCCTCGTGGCAAAGGTAAGCCCGCCGCCCTCGGCATCCAGGGTGACAAGGTAGGAGGTCATGTGCCATTCCCTGTGGGTAAAGATATGCTTGGCCACGGGCCCCTCCTCTATGGCGATGGCGGAAAGCCCCCATGCCGCAAGCAGCTCCTTCACCTCCTCGGGCGAGAGGGTGCCATCGGCAGACGGGAACTCCCAAAGCCCACCGAGAAGCCCTTCGGGCGGACGGCGGAAGATGCCGACACGGTCACCGCACAGAAGGAGAAGCACAGTGCGCGCCTCCACCGTGCGCGCAGGCTTCGGCTTGCGGTAGGGGATGCTGTCGGTCAGCCCCTCGGCCCGTGCGCGGCAAAGGGCGGAAAGCGGGCAGGCCTCGCAGTGCGCCGCCCCGTTCGGGATGCAGACCGTCTCCCCAAGCTCCATCAGCGCTTCGGTCATCGCACGGGCCTTTTCGGGGTCGTGGGGATAGACGGCACGGAGCGCCTCGGTCACGTCCCGCTTCATCGCGGGGGACAGCACGTCCCGCCCGTCGGCCGTGAGGCGGGCCACCACGCGAAGGACGTTGCCGTCCACGGCGGGCTCTGGCAGACCGAAGGCGATCGAGGCGATCGCCCCGGCGGTATAGTCGCCGATCCCGGGCAGACGGCGGAGTGCCTCGGCCGAGGCGGGGAGCGCCCCGCCATGCTCGCGCACAATCACCTCGGCGGCCTTTTGCAGGTTGCGGGCACGGCTGTAATAGCCAAGCCCCTCCCACAGCTTCATCAGCTGTGCGTCCTCGGCATCGGCCAGCGCCTCCACTGTCGGAAAAGCCTCCAGAAAGCGGCGGTAATAGGGAATGACCGCCTCAATGCGGGTCTGCTGCAGCATGATCTCCGAGATCCACACGTGGTAAGGGGCGCGATCCTCACGCCAGGGGAGATCCCGCCCGGCGTGCGCATACCAGGCAAGGAGGGGGGATACGATGGCAAAAATCTCGGTCATGGCGCTGATACCTCACACTTTTTTGTCCATTTTAGCACAGAAGACGGAAAAAGTAAAGTTTTTTTGCCTTTTTTCAAAAAAAGAACGGGATGCCATTGACAAACAAAAAAGGATTTGTTATACTAAATACATATAATCATGTAATATGTTATCGGGAGGCAACCATGGAATATTTCAAAATTTCTCTTCGCCCTCATAAGGTTCTGAAAAATCCCGCCTACTGCGATTCTTTGGTCTGGGAAAGCTTCAATGCGCTTCGCAAAAATGGCCAGATCTATGAAAATTTCCAGGTGGTGTCCGAGAATGGCGCGTACGCCGTGTACGTGATCATGCCCGGTGCCGATGCTCTTGATCTTGCCTTCTGCACCGAGGAGTCGGTGGATACCGTGAAGAAGCTTGCCTCTATCTTCTCGCTGAAGGTGGAGTCGCTTGGCGAGACGGTGACGTGTGAGGATTCCTGCACCTGCGAGGCCCCCTCGTGGTATATGCTGTATACCGACCTTTCGACCGAGGAGAGCCCTGTTGTGTGCGGTGACTGCGGAAAGCCTGTTCCGCTCTATAAGCTCCCTGCTATCCTCGATAAGGAGGGGCAGAGCAACTTCCTGAACTGGCAGGATCAGTTCCGTGCCATTCAGAAGCTGGATATGTACAATTATCAGCCCGATCTGACCGCCAATGAGATCTATAATCCCACCTCCCGCATCAACAAGATGGGCCGTGCCCTTTGCCGCACCATGGAAAAGGCAAAGAGCGTGCCGGTGTTCTACCATCTTGAGCAGCAGAAGGGAAGCGAGAAGGCCTGCCCGATCTGCGACCGTGAGTGGAGCCGTACGGCCAACGAGGAGATCTCGGCTAACCTTTGCACCTTCTGCCGTATCGCGGTGGGTTGAGCGGTTTCCTTGTGACATAAGTTAAACGAGACAAAGAGTTGTATTGTTTTTGGCAGTACAGCTCTTTTCTTCCTTCCGGGCGGCTTTCGCCCATATAAAAAGAAAGAGGCTTTTGGTATGATACAGGACAAGATCACCGAATATTTTGAGGCACACAGGGATGAGATGATGGCGCGCCTTGCCGCCCTTTGCACTATCCCCTCGGTACAGGGGGCGCCCGAGGAGGGTAAGCCCTTTGGGCGGGAGGTGGATGCGGCACTGGAGGCCGCGGCCGCCATGTTCCGCGAGGAGGGCTTTGAGACCGAGCGCGATCCCGAGGGGCGCTTTTATCTGGCCCATTTCGGCACGGGCGCACGTACGGTAGGCATCTTTGCCCATGCGGACGTTGTGCCGGCAGGGGAGGATTGGAGCTTCACGGCGCCCTTTGTCCCTGTCCGCCGTGACGGGCTTCTCGTTGCCCGTGGGGCGGAGGATAACAAGGCGGGCATCATAGCCGCCCTGTACCTTCTGAAGGCGGTGCGCGAGCTTGCCCTGCCGCTTGATGTGCGCCTTGTTGCCTTTATCGGCGGCAATGAGGAAACGGGGATGGAGGACGTGGAGGCCTTCTGCCGTTCCTATCCCGCTCCGGATCTTTCGCTTGTGCCGGATAACGATGCCCCGCTTTCGCTTGGCGAGAAGGGACGTACCGAGGGATGGCTGGTCTCCCCGCCACTGCTTTCGGACATTCTGGATATAAGCGGCGGCCGCGCCTACAACGTGGTGCTTGACCGTGCTACGGCTACGCTTGCCTATTCCGAGGGGCTGCTTTCCTCGCTTGAGGGGCTGGTGGCCGGGCGGGATGAGTTGACCCTGACCCCGAAGCCCGAGGAGGGCATCATCACGCTTGAGGCCGCAGGCAGAGCCGCCCATGCCTCGCATCCCGAGGGCTCGCGGAATGCCTGCGTCATTCTTGCCGAGACACTGGCCGCCTCGGATGCGCTTTCGATCGATGAGCGGGGGCTTATGGCTACCGTTGCCCTGTATCTTGCCGATCCTTACGGCGGCACGCTGGGCATCGCGGGGCAGGACGGTCCCTTCGGCAAGCGGACGGCCGTCTCGGGGATGGTGCGCGTGCGTGACGGGCGCCTCTTCCTTTCCATGGATATCCGCTACGGCAGTGCCACCTCCTGGCGTGAGCTTGGCCCGATCCTTGAGGAGATCCTGGCGGATGAGGAATGGGATTTCCTGCTTGGCTCGGCACATGACGGCTTTGACCTTGGCGACGGCGACCCTGCCGTTTCTGCCCTTCTTTCGGCTTATCACCGCATCACGGGTGAGGTAGAGGCAAGACCCTATTACAGCGGTGGCGGCACCTATGCCAGATGCCTGCCGCGTGCCTTCAGCGTGGGGCTTGGCGTTCCCACCGTGGGTGCAGAGGCGCGCGCGGTGCTTCCTGCCGGGCATGGCGGTGCGCACGGCCCGGACGAATGCCTGCCGGAGGATTCCTATCTTGCCGCCCTGCGCGTTTTGACCGAATATGTGCTGACGGCCGCAGATGTGTTAAGGAATGAGTAAAGAATACTTTGCAAAATGCCGTATCTGCCCACGTTCCTGCGGTGTTGACCGCACAGCGGGGCAATGTGGCCGTTGCCGCGTGGGGGCCGCGCCCGTCCTTGCCCGCGCCGCCCTGCATGCGTGGGAGGAGCCCTGCCTTTCGGGCACGCGTGGCTCGGGCACCGTCTTCTTCTCGGGTTGCTCGCTTGGTTGCGTCTTTTGCCAGAACCGTGAGATCGCCGGTGGAGAGGCGGGTATTGCCGTAAGCGTGAAGCGCTTGGTGGAGATCCTGTGTGAGCTGCAGGCGGCGGGGGCGCACAACATCAATTTTGTTACCCCTACCCATTATGCCCCCCTCCTTTTGGACGTCATTCCCGCCGCGCGCCGCGCAGGGATGACCCTGCCGACCGTCTATAACTGCGGTGGATATGAAAGCGTGGAGACCCTGCGGATGCTTCGTGGGCTTATCGATATCTACCTCCCGGATTTCAAATATGCCGACCCCGCCCTTGCCGCGCGATACAGCGCCGCCCCCGACTATCCGGAGGTGGCCCGTGCTGCTATTGCAGAAATGGTAGCGCAGTGCGGTGACCCCGTCCTTGACGGGGATGGCATCATGAAGCGCGGGGTGATCGTGCGGCATCTGATGCTGCCGCACGCCTACCGCAATTCGCACGACGTCCTAAAATATCTGGCCACCACCTACGGGGATAGGATCTATCTCAGCCTGATGAACCAATATACCCCCATGCCCGGCATCACGGCACGCTTCCCCGAGCTTGGCGAGACGGTTCCCGCAAAGGACTATCGCCGCCTGGTAGCGTACGCCGTCCGCCTTGGAGTGACACGGGCCTTCGTCCAGGAGGAGGGGACGGTGGGCGAATCGTTTATCCCGCCCTTTGATCTTTCCGGCGTGATCCCGCAGTAATAAAAAAGGATAGAGAATCTTGTGCTCTCTATCCTTTTCTCTTTTATTATGCCGTGTGCCGTCCCTATTACAGGCAGGAATACAGGACGTTGCGCAGTCTCGGCGTGTGATAGTCGTTATGCGGGGAGGAGACGTAGCGGGCGTGGAACATCGAGATGCCGTTCTTGGGATCCGACAGGATGATACAGCCGCAAGCGCCGTCCCAGCCAAATTCACCGATCGGGGAGTTGCCAAGGGCGGGGTCTGCCATGGTTCTGACACCGTAGCCGTAGCGGTAGCCGGCCTTCATCAAATAGTCAAAGATGGGGTAATCGACCGCAGGGGTGCGAAGCATGTCGATGGTAGCGGGGGAGAGGATGCGTGCGCCGCTTTTGCCCACGCCGCCCATGGCAAGGGCATCGGCCAGCAGGCGGTAGTCCTTCGGGGTGGTGATCAGGCCTGCCCCACCGCTTTCAAACTCTGTGCCAAGCTGATAGACACAGGAGAAGGGACGGGGGGTATAGGCACCGGTCTCCTCGTTCACGGTGTAGGGGCTCACACAGCGATGCTCCTGCCCCGCAGGGACAGAGAAGCCGGTCTCGGTCATGCCAAGCGGCAAAAGGATCTCCTCGCGCAGATAATCGCCGAAGGAGCGACCCGAGATCACCTCCACAATAGCGCCCAGCACGTCGTGCGAAAGGCTGTACTGGAAGGAGGTGCCGGGGTCAAAGGAAAGCGGATCCTTGGCCAGTGACCGCATGGTGGCCACGGTGGGCATGGCGCCGTTCGTCTCCTTCTTAAGCTCCTCAAAGGCCGGCCAGGTGCTCATATACCGCAGGCCGCTTGTCATGGTGAAGAGGTGCCCGATAGTCATGACGGTGTTGGCAGGGCGGATCTCGCGGGTCACGGGATCTCTGACGGTCAGCTCGGCATATTCGGGCAGGAATTCCGAGACAGGGGTGTGCATCAGAAATTTGCCGCGCTCAAACAGCCGCATCGCCGCGACCGCAGTCAGCACCTTGGTGCAGGAATAGATGTGATAAAAGCCGTTTTCCTTGACACGGGCCCCGGTCTCCGGGTTGTCATAGCCGGCAAGATGGTGAAAGATCACCTCGTGATCCTTCATGACATAGGTCTCGGAGAAGGGGGTCTTCCATTGGGTATCGAGAAATTCGCGCAGAAGTGTGAAATCCATTGTTGTATCTCCTAATCGTGATTGTTATGAAAGCCAGCTTGTGCCAACCGAAACCTCAACGGTCAGCGGGACAGAAAGCGAGGCGACCCCCTCCATCTCCTCACGGAGGATCGCGGCGGCGCGCTCGGCATCCCTTTTGTGCGCTTCAATGATCAGCTCGTCATGCACCTGCAGGATAAGGCGGGCATCCAACCCCTCCTCATGCAGGCGGCGCGCGGTAGAGATCATGGCCAGCTTGATGATATCGGCCGCCGTCCCCTGCAGGGGGCTGTTGCGGGCGGCACGCTCACCGAATTGGCGCGTCGGATATTGCGGGGCGGAAAGCTCGGGGATATAGCGGCGGCGGCCAAACAGGGTCTCGGTGTAGCCGGTTTCCTTGGCGGCGGCTACCACACCGTCGAGATAGTCCTTAACGCTGGGAAATTCGGCAAAGTAGGATTCGATATAGCGCTTGGCATCGGCATTCGAGATCCCAAGGTCGGCGGCCAGCGAGAAGGCGGAGATGCCGTAGATGATGCCAAAGCTTACCGCCTTGGCACGCTTGCGCAGCTCGGGCGTGACGGCCTCCTCCGGAATTCCGAAGGCGCGGGAGGCGGTACGGGTATGGATGTCCGCTCCCTCCCGGTAGGCGTCGATCATGGTCTCGTCCCCGGACATGTGGGCAAGCAGGCGAAGCTCGATCTGTGAGTAGTCGGCATCGATCAGCAGGTAGTCCGGGCTCTTGGTAACGAAATACCGGCGGAACTGCTTGCCAAGCTCGGTGCGGATAGGGATGTTTTGCAGGTTGGGCTCGGCGGAGGAGAGCCGCCCCGTGGTGGTCACGGCCTGCTTCAGGTCACTGTGAATGCAGCCCTGCCCGTCGGCGGCACGCAAGAGCCCCTGTGCATAGGTAGAGCGCAGCTTGGTCAGCTGGCGGAAATCAAGCACCGCCTCCACGATCGGGTGGTACGGGCGGACGGCCGCCAGCACGTCGGCATCGGTGGAATATGCGGCCTCCGGCTTTTTGCGCTTGGGGTAGGGAAGGCCGAGGCGGTCAAACAGTACCTCGCCAAGCTGCTTCGGGGAATTGATGTTAAAGGCAATGCCTGCCATATCGGTGATGCTGTCTGCCGCGCGGTCTGCGGCATCGGCCAGGGCGCGGTCAAAGGCCGCAAGCCCTTCGGTGTCTACGTAGAAGCCGGCGGCCTCCATATCGGCAAGCACCGGGGCAAGGGGCAGCTCGATGCGCTCAAGAACGCGAGCGGTGCCGGCCTCCTCCAGACGCTCCATGAGAAGCGTGCCGAGCGCGTGCAGATGATGGGCGGTCGGCGCCCCTTCTGTTACGGTGCGCCCGAGGTAGGAGAGAATGCAGGCGGCCTCACTGCCTACGTGCCCGCCGTCGCGGGCATCGACGTAAGCGGCCAGCATCACGTCGTACAAGGGGCGAGCGGGGCGGATCCCCTCGCGGTGCAAAAGATGGTACCAGGCCTTGGCATCGTAAACGATGGGGGCGTTTTCAAAAAGCGGTGCGATCCCCGAGAGCGCCCCGCGATAAAGAAACGCCTCGCCTTCCTTGGCAACGGCGATCCCGTCCTCGGTGAGGGAGAGGGCAAGCGTGCCGCTAAGAGAAAGGATCTCGTCGGCCGTGGCCTCGCGGTAGGTCGGATCCTCGGTGACACACGCACAGGCGGCCTTACCACTGCAGTCCGGCCGCAGGCCGAGACGGGTGATCAGCTGCAAAAGCTCGTATTTCACAAGAACGCCGTAAAGCTCGGTCTCCCGTGCGCAAACGCCGTCAAAGGCAAGCTCGTCAAGCGTCGTCTTTATCGGGGCGGCAGTATCGATGGTGGCGAGAAAGCGCGAGAGATAGGCGTTTTCCTTATCACGGAGAAGCTTTTCGCGCACGCCCTTTGTGATGGAGGGATCCTCGATCGATTCGTAGACCCGGTCAAGGCTTCCGAAATCCCCGATCAGCTTATAGGCGGTCTTTTCGCCGACTCCTGCGACTCCGGGGATGTTATCCGAGGAGTCACCCATCAGCGCCTTGGCCTCCACAAGCCCCGACGGGGGGAAACCGTATTTCTCGGTAAAGGTGGCGCTGTCATAGCAAACGGTTTCCTTATTGCCGATCAGAAGAACGCGGATACGGTCGTCGATCAGCTGCAAAAGGTCGCGGTCGCCGGTCAGGATATAAGCCTCGGTGTCCTCGGTCGTGTGTGCCAGCTGCGCCAGCGTCCCCTGTAGGTCATCGGCCTCGTAGCCCTCAAGCTCCACCGCGCGGATTCCCATGGCCTCCAGGCACTCCTTGGTATAAGGGAACTGCTCGCGCAGCTCGTCGGGGGAGGGCTTGCGGTTGGCCTTGTAAGGCTCGTAAGCCTTTTTGCGGAAGGTGGGGGCGGGCAGGTCAAAGGTCACGGCCATGTAATCCGGCTTGACGGCATCAATATGGCGCAGAAGGATCTGAAAGAATCCAAAAAGGGCGTTGGTGTTGCGCCCGTCCTTGGTGGTCAGCGGGCGGATCCCGTAAAAGGCACGGTTCAGCGTGCTGTTACCGTCAACGATCAGTAGCTTCTTCATCGGTGTTCTCCTTCTCAGCGGGGATGGCAGGCGCCGGGGTCGCGGCAAAATCGGTCGCATAGGCGATCTCGGCCGTGCCCTCGCGTGAATGGGTGCAAAGCAGGGCAAAAAGGCGCGCCAGCGTGTAAAGGAACAGGGCAAGCGCCAAAAAGTCCTGCGCGGTGTTGCCAAGCAGAGGAGTACCGCGCACGGCGTGATAAATAAGATTAGGAAGAGAAAGGGTCGCCATCAGGATGGCGGTCATAACGGTGACGTAGCTGTGAAGCGCCCACTTGGCACGCCCCAGCGCAATGCGCGCCTCTCCAAGAAAGAAGAAGACCGCAAGCACCCAGGCGCACTGTGCCAGCACCTTGGCGGGGTTGTTGAGCATCATGGTGCCCTCAAAGTAGAGGTAGAGGGCATACAGGATCGCCAGTGCCGCCGAGGGGAGGGCGGTCATCGCCTTGGCCGTTCCGGTTGCCCCGGCGTGAAAGGCGTGCAGTACAAAATGCGCGGCTCCGCCAAGCGAGGCAAGGGTGCAGAGAATAGCAATGATCAACACTGCCACCCCCTCGGAAAAGGAGGAAAGTAGCAGGGTAACACCGAAAAATAGCATTACGATGGCTGTAAAAATACCGGAAAACAGGGTGGGCAGATCACGGTAATCGGCAGTGAAAAGGAAAAAATCGCGCATCTCATGCGTGAAAATACCAAGCACGACCGCCACCCCGATCAAAAGGGCGGCACAGACGATCGGTAGAGTGTTGACGTTAAAGTAACGGGCGTCCGGGTCGTAGACCGTCAAAAGTGCCACTGTTCGTAAAAGGACGGTGATGACTGATACGGTTGGTACGGTGAGGAAAAAGAGTAAATACAGGTGATGGTTCTTCTTTGCCATAAGCGATTTCTTCCTTTTATATTATATAGGGGAGGTGTGCCATGCGGCTTTTTCGGTAGCACAATAGTATTGTATCGCACAACTGTGAACATTCTGTAAACAAAAGGGGCGCAAAGCGGAAAAAAGAGTGTAAAGCCGGTAGAAAAGCCTTCAAAAAACATTTTTTGTGCAACATGAACAAAAACAGGGGAAAAAGTTCTACAAAATTTCTCTTACATTTTTTGGCGCTTCGGACTTGCTTTTTTACTACCATTATTGTATAATAGTAGGGCTTGATGTGCGATGAAGCGGAAGGTTGCTATCGGCCCTGGATAGGGAATTTCCGCAGAGTATGTCCGAATAACCGGGCGAAGTCGTGCGTGATAGGGAACACGCCGCCTTGCCGTACCCGGATTTGCCGCATGGCAGATCTGGTTTCTTTCGGGGGAACGAAGGAACGCACGGCAGGGTGTGAAAAAGACAGCCCTCCAAAAATATTATAAAGGAGGAATCCAAACATGGCAAACGCAAAAATCAGAGTCCGTCTCAAGAGCTATGATCATACGCTGGTGGATGCCGCCGCGGCTAAGGTCGTGGAGGTCGCCAAGAGAAACGGCAGTGCTGTTTCCGGCCCCATTCCGCTGCCTACCGAGCGTGAGATCGTTACCATCCTGCGCGCTGTCCACAAGTACAAGGATAGCCGTGAGCAGTTTGAGACCCGCACTCACAAGCGTCTGATCGACATTCTGAATCCCCAGTCGAAGACGGTCGAGGCCCTTATGGCCATCGAGCTGCCTGCCGGTGTCGAGATCGACATCAAGGCGTAATCACTTAGTTTCCCAACCACTTCTTGTGGTCAAGTTGGCGTTCCGCTTGCGGAAAATTCAAAGCGTCAACCAATAACCAGGAGGAAAAAATGAAAAAAGGCATTATCGGTAAGAAGCTGGGCATGACCCAGATTTTCGATGAAGTCGGAAATGTCATCCCTGTGACCCTCATCGAAGCAGGTCCCTGTGCGATCGCGCAGAAGAAAACTGCTGAGAATGACGGGTACGAAGCTCTGCAGCTCGCTTTCGAGGATTGCAGAGAGAAGGTTCTCTCGGCTCCTGAGCTCGGTCATCTGAAGAAGGCCGGCCTCGGCGCTAAGAAGCACCTCAAGGAGTTCCGCCTTGACGATTGCAGCGCCTATAACGTGGGCGACGTTGTCACGGTCGATACCTTCGCCGCCGGCGATAAGGTCGACATTACGGGTACAACGAAGGGCCGCGGTTACACCGGTGCGATCAAGAGATGGAATCTGCACATGTTGGGCAAGACCCACGGTATTGGTCCGATCCACCGTCAGTCCGGATCCATGGGAGTTAT
>JAGBZZ010000350.1 GCA_017652965.1 Clostridia bacterium
ACTTTTTGTTGTTTTTGCAACAAAAAAGATTGGACTTTTTCGGGGGGAATGTGATAGAATGATTGCATAAAAACAGTGCCGAGGACGCGATCCGCCATGCCCGATCCCGGGGATTTTACGCATGCGAAAGCCCCCCTTTTTTTCGTGTTCGGGGGGCAGGGGCGCCCGCACCGAAGGCGGTGATCTCTTCGTCATTTGCATGGCAGAAGGGGTGCGTTTGCCCGTCTTCTGAAGGATTCTTGGGGCGTTTTTTGTTTTTTGCCCCCGAAAAAACGGAAAAAAGCAATTGACGGGCGAGAATTTGCCGAAAAGTATTGACAAAAGCACGCATTCTCCTATATAATATATTTTATTAAAATAACTTTTGGCAATTGAGCAAAGAAAAAAGAGGTAAAACGTGGAACCGATTTTGAACGGAATGGAAAGTAAGATCGCACAGATCGCAAGCCGTGTAAAAGACCTTCGTCTGATCATGGGTCTGTCTGTCGAGGAAATGGCGGCGCGTACCGGCGTCAGCGTGGAGGAATACGAGCAGTGTGAGGCGGGCAACCGCAACCTGAGCGTTGCCTTTCTGTATCACTGCGCCCTGAACTTTAACGTCGACATGGGCGACCTTCTCGAGGGTAAGAGCCCGAAGCTCCGCTCCTACGCGCTCACGCGCAAGGGCGAGGGTCAGAGGATCGAGGAAGCGCACGGCATGATCGGCTTCAACCTGGCATCCGGCTTCCGTAACCGTATCGCCCTGCCGCTGTATATGGAAATGAATTACGACAGCGAGGCGGAAAATCAGCCCATTGCGCTGGTGACCCACGAGGGGCAGGAGTGCGATATCGTTATCCGCGGCCAGATGAAGATCCAGATCGGTGACAATACCGAGATCCTTGGCCCCGGCGACTGTATCTACTACGATTCCGGCACACCGCACGGCATGATCGCCGTGAACGGTGAGGATTGCGCCTTCTACGCGATCGTGCTTCGCAATCAGGCCGCCCGCGCCTGGGAGCAGGAGGCCGCCGCCTCCGTCGCTACCCGCCGCCACGGCACGGACAGCGAGCGCCGCGTATGGGAGGATTTCATCATTCCCACCGAAAAGGACGGCGTTCTTTCGGAAATCCGTTTCAAGAATGAGGAGAAGTTCAACTTCGCCTTCGACGTGGTAGACACCCTTGGCCGCCGCAAGCCCGATAAGCTTGCTATGCTGCACGTCAGCGGGGACGGCACGGAGCGCCGCTTCACCTTCCGCGATATGAAAAAGGAATCCGCCCGCGCGGCCAACTACTTCAAATCGCTCGGCATCAAGCGCGGCGACCGCGTGATGCTGGTGCTCAAGCGCCACTATCAGTTCTGGGTCTCCATTCTCGGCTTACATAAGCTGGGTGCTATTGCCATTCCCGCACCCAACCAGCTCCTTGAAAAGGACTTCAAGTACCGCTTTGAGGCAGGTAATATCAAGGCTATCCTTTGTACCGCAGACGGCGACGTTTCGCACGCCGTGGAGGCGGCAGCCGCACAGTGCCCCGGTCTCACCACCAAGATCCGTGTCGGCGGCACGCGTGAGGGCTGGCCTAGCTTTGATGAAGAATACAGCCTTTACAGCAGTCACTTCGCCCGTGCGGAGGATGCTCCCTGCGGCAGCGACCCCATGCTGATGTTCTTCACCTCCGGTACCTCCGGTTACCCGAAGATCGCGGCA
Organism: Clostridia bacterium; assembly: GCA_017652965.1. The sequence continues at coordinate 1,694 of JAGBZZ010000350.1, forward strand.
CACAACTACAAATACCCCCTTGGCCACTTCATCACGGCCAAGTATTGGCATCAGGTAAACCCCGACGGCCTGCACTTCACCATCTCGGATACGGGCTGGGCAAAGGCCATGTGGGGTAAGCTGTACGGCCAGTGGCTGTGCGAGGCGGCAAACTTCGTCTACGACTTTGACCGCTTTGACGCAGAGAAGATCCTGCCCATGTTCGCAAGGCACAAGATCACCACCTTCTGCGCGCCGCCTACGATGTACCGTATGCTCATTAAGCAGGATCTAAGCCG
>JAGBZZ010000351.1 GCA_017652965.1 Clostridia bacterium
CGGGTAGCCACAAGACGGATCGACGTACGGCATCCGCCACCCGGGGTATCGGGGTACACGATGAAGGCGTCCCCGGCGGGATAGTGGATATCGCAGTCGGTATTGCCGTAGGGCGACATCTCGCGGCGGGAGAGAAAGCTGTTGTAGAAGTTAAAGCCCCACTGCAGGAAAAGATCCATGTCGTACTTGTAAAGAAGCGCACCAAGGACAAGCAGACGCTGCAGAGGCATAGCGAGGAAGCGGTTCGGCATATAGCCCATTCTCTGCGAGCAGCAGAAGTAGGTGCAAAGCGGGCGGATGCCTGCCTCGATGTACTTATGCACGGTGTTTTCGGCGCACACGCCGTACTCGCGCGGAGAATTGCCCGCGTAGGCAAGGTCGCTGCAGGCATCGAGGGTCTTGCACTTGTCACCGAGCAGGGGCATCACGAGTGCCTTGCAGGCGGTGTAATGCGCAAGATGGTCGATGTGCGGCTCATCCGACACGTGGAAGAAGGTGTTCTCCTCCATCCCCACCTTGCGAAGCTCGGCCACAAGGGCGGGGAGAAGGCTTGTCAGGAAGCGGCGGTACTCGTCCGAAAGCGCATCGGTCTCCCAACCGAAGCGGCGGCGAAGGCGACCGTCCGTACCCCTTACCATGATCTTCGGGGTATGCTTGGCACCCCACTGCGAGAAGAGGGGCGGCATCTCAAGATACTCGATCCCATGCTCTCTTGCAAAGGCGATGAACTTATGCATCGCCGTAAAGTCAAAGTGGAAGTTTCCCTCGGCATCCTCGCGGATGTCAAGCAGCTGCGCCGTGCGCCGCTCGGTACCCGGCTCGGTGTCAAAGGCGGGGGTGAAGATGGGCACGAGCAGCATATTCTGCCCACTGTAGACGGCGGCGTCCACGTAGGAGGCGAAGATCTTATAGAAATCGCGGGTGAAAAGGCGCACGTTGTGCTGGGCCGTGATACTGTCGTAATGCATCCACGAGGTATAGATGCACTTCTGCTTCGGCAGGCGGGCGGCAAGCTTACGGATGACAAAGCTGGTTTTGGCACGCGCTTCACCGTTGATGTAGAAGGTGGCCGTCACCTTACTGTCCCCAAGCGGGATCTTATCGCTGTCACGCAAGGTCAGGAAAAAGCCCTGGTTGTAGCCTGCCTGGCAGTTGATGCGGCGCAGGTCGACCTCCTCAAGGACGTCGGGATAGACCTTCTCGGGGCGGCTCTCATAGTAATCGTCGGCATCCGGGGGCAGGTCAAAGATCGCGGGGACAAAGCCGATGCGCTGTGCCTTGAGGGCGCGGGCCGCAGGGCCGCCCGTGAGACGAAGCGAGCCGTACTGGTACCATCTGTCGCTCTTAACGGCAAGAGAGAGATGGCACACGTCACCGGTAAAGAGGATCACAGGCCCCGAAAGCGGACGGGGATCCTCTTTCATATAGATCTTTTCGGTCGAGGCGACCGGGGTAATGGTGATCGCCATATCAGATACCGTAGCGGGCGGCAAATTCGGGAACCGATACGACCGTCCCTTCCTTTCTCGACTCCTCGGCGGCAAACACGATCATGTGGTTATCGCAGGAGGTGGCGATCGTCGCAGCGGCAACACCGTTATATTCATTCGTCACAAGCTTGCCAAAGACACCCATAATGCCGAGGTCTCCGCCGCCGTGACCGCCAACGATCGAGGTCTCACCCGTACCGCCGACCACGGGAACCTCTTCGGTCACACCCGTCACAAAATTCGTGTAGGTCACGGTTTCGTCGCCCATTCTGCCCGTGATCGAGCCCTTGGTGCCCATGATGCGGATAAAGCGGCCGCCAAGACCGCCCGTGAAGGCCGTCATGGTAAAGGAGGCGACAACGCCGTCCTCAAACTCCATATTCACGACCTGGCGATCGACCACGTCATTGTCGCAGCGGAAGACGCAACGGCCGTAGTTGGTGGTATTCAGCGCCTCAAGCACCGCCTCGTCGGTCGAGCGGATCATCTTGGTGGCGGCATTGCGGAACCAGGTGGCATATCCGCTCCCCTTCGGGGGATTGAGGTAAAGCTTATCGGCGTTGAAGGGGCAGCTGTCGGCGGCGGGGCAGCCGTCAAGGCAACGCTCGGGCGCGCCGGCGGGGGCGTTCTCCTCGGTGAAGTACTTCAGCGAGCCAAAGGACGAGACTCTCTCGCACTTCTTGTCGATCAGCCACTGGATGATGTCGATATCGTGGCAGGACTTCTGGAGAAGCATGCAGGAGGAGCGCCCCTCATTGCCCCAGTTGCCACGCACGAAACTGTGCGACTGGTGAACAAGGCCGACCTGCTCGATCTGCTGGAGAGCCTCGACCTTACC
>JAGBZZ010000039.1 GCA_017652965.1 Clostridia bacterium
GAGGGCGGCGGGCACATGCCCTGTCCTGCCACATAGTCGTTGCGCGTCGGGGCGTAGCCCTCTCCTTCAACTCCTTGTGGCGAGGACTTCGCTTCGAGAAAACGCCACACTGTGGCGTTTTCTCTTTGCTCGCCCGACGAGATCTCGCGGGAATACTGCTTCTAAGCCTTCGGAGCGTTTTGCCTTCCTCCTTCCCTTACACTTCCGATTGACAAAAGAAGGAAGATTCGGTATAATATCCTTAGGTAGACCCTTGGCATTGGTGAGTCTATTTGAAATTAAGGAGAAAAAAGATGAAAAGATCGATACCCTTGCTTGCTGTTTTTCTGATGATGGCGATGCTGCTGGTCTCGTGCGGCGGCGACGGCGGCGAGACGACACCCGCAGGCAGTGAGGCGGGCGGCACGGTTGCCCTTTCTGACCTTTCCTCGTATACCCTTGTGTATCCGTACGAGCCGGACGCCGCCCTTTTCCGTGCGGCGGTCGCCCTGCGGGATGCCATCCGTGAGAGGACCGGCATCACCCTTCCGATGAAGGATGACTTTGTGGGATTCGGCCAGGCCGTGCCCACCGGCACCAAGGAGATCCTGGTGGGGACCACCAACCGCCCCGAAAGCACGGTGTACGGGTTGAAGAAGGACGAGACCGGTATTTACCTTGCCGGTGACCGCCTGGTCATTTCCGGCGGCTCGCCTAACGCGGCGGCCGAAGCGGTCACCGCCTTTATCGGGCGTTACCTTGGGGAGGACGGGGTGCTGTACGCACCGCAGACCCCCCAGCTGACCAGGGCAAGCTATCCCTACGGAGACGCCACCCTTGGCGGCACCCCTCTTTATGAATACGTGATCGCGTACGAAAGCAAAAGCATGGCGATGGCCGTCTATCTGCAGGGGCGTATCGCCGATGCGACCGGCTATTATCTGCCCCTTTACCTTTCCCGCGAGGCAAGCAGCTTCTCCCACCGGATCTACGTTGGCGCAAGGGCAACCGGCATGACGGCCGCCACCGAGGGGAAATACCGCATCGAGTGGAAGGACGGCTCACTGGGGCTCTACGGCGCCGACACGGCCGGCACCTATGCCGCTGTCATGGCCTTTGCCGAGGGCTTTGCCGGCGCGGGCGATGTGCTTGCGCTTTCCTATCCCGCCTCTACGGTGGGGGATGCCGCGCCGATAAGATTCTTTACCCTCAACCTGCCGGGCACGGTTACAAGCCTTGCGGGCGAGTATGACCTCCTCTATTCGGCCGATGCGGTCCTGGATCGCTTCTTTGCCGCTAAGGCGGATATGCCCGAGAAGGTCACGGTGATCGAGCCCGTGTCGCTTAGCGACTATCCGATGTCGGCGGCCACGGCCATCTACGTTTCCGAAAAGGGAAGCGACAGTGCCACCGGCACGAAGGACGCCCCGCTTGCCACCCCCGGGGAGGCTGTGAAGCGGATGCAATCGCTTGGCGGCGGTGTCATCTGGATGATGGGCGGTACCTACACCCTTACCGATTCCTTGAAGCTGGATACGCTTTTGCGTCCCTCGCCCGAGGCCCCCATCTTTATCAAGGCCTATGAGGAGGCCGAGGTCATCCTTACCTCCAATAAGACCATGGACACGGCGGCCGACAAGTGGCATTTCCTTGACCCCTCCGACAATGCCGACGTGTGGGAACGCATCCCCGAGGAGGCACGCGATTTCGTAGTTTACACCACGCTTGCCGAGCAAGGCTTTACCGAAAAGGACATCCCCGAGATCACCAAATCGTCGGGGCCGCCCTCGCTTTTCGTCAGCGGGGAGACCTACACCCTGGCACAGTACCCGAACAAGACCAACGACCCGAACGAGCTTTTGTACTTTACCGCGGTGTATGACACCGGCACCGTCACCGCGCGCGATGCCTCAAACCTTTACTGGTCGTGGGTCGACCGCGCCACCGCCGCCGGCAAGGATCCCGCCTCCTGGATCGTTGGCTGGGAGATCCGCCTTGTCAACGATTATGACAACGTGATCGAAAAATCGAACGGTAAGACGGCCGCCGGCTTCCGTGTGAACGAAAAGGCGCACGAGATGGCCGAGGAGGTGCTCTCCTGGGTCAACACGGGGGATATCTGGTACTACGGCTCGATCTTTGAGGGCTGGGAGTTCGCCTATTACAACCTGGCACTGGAGACCGAGGGGCAGTACTGGGCCCACACCGAGGACGGCGAGGAATGGTACCCGTCCTACGGCAGTGACCCGCTTCTCGGCTATCCGAAGGGGATGGCGCCCGACGGCACGACCCCCTATTATTCGCTGAAGGCGGTGCAGAACAACGCCTACGGTGCCAAGGTATCGGCCAACTCGGCCGCCGGCTGGAATACCTACTACCTCTTTAACGCCGTGGAGGCACTGGACGCCCCCGGCGAGTGGTTCTACGATAAAGAGAGCGGCATCCTCTACCTCTACCCGACCGAGGCGCACGAGGATCTTGCCAACGAGACGGTCGCTTGCTCGGCCTCCCGCTCCTTCCCCCTGATCTCGATCAGTAGCACCTCGTATATCGTGCTGGACGGGCTGACGGTGGACGGCACCACCGGCCGCGGCCTGGATGCACAGAAGAGCGCGCACATCATCGTGCAGAATTGCACCTTCCGCAATACCCAGGGCGAGGGCGCGTCCTTGCGGGACTGCACCGATTCTGCCGTCATCTATTCGGATTTCTCGGCGGCAAACGGCACCATGCTGTCCTTTAACGCGCAGTCCTCCGCCCTTGGGCTTGACCCCTGCAACAACGTGGTGCAGAACTGCTTCTTCCATGACCCGATGCCCCTGAAGCAGGTGGGGCTCTACTGGAGCGGCTTCCGCATGGTGGCCTCGCACAACTATTTCAACAACACCAATACCATCGGGCAAAACTCGGTGGAGTGCATCATTGAGTATAACCGCTTTGAGGGGGGAAGTAAGGACATCACCGACGGCGGTATGATCTACTCGGGCGGTGCCTTCAACCGTGGCAACCATTACCGCCACAACCTCATTCACATGTTCAACGCCACCCATAACGCCATCTATAACGATGGCATGGGCAGCGGAAACTACATGTATTATAACGTGGTCTCCACCCTGCACTCGAAATCCGACCACAACAAGCCCTGGTATTCCTCCACCGGCTGGGGCAACGTCTCCTACGCCAATCTGACCCTCATGCGTACCCCGGCCGAGGTGGTGGCGGCGGGGGCAAACTCCTCGGTGGAAAGCGATATCACCGTCTTCCAGAGTGCCCAGTCGGGCGATACCTACAACGAATCCGCCCTCTTCTATTACTACTTCGGTGACCAGTATTCGGCGGGCGGCACGGCCGCGCGCTATAAGCCCGTTGACTATGACGGAAACCCCCAGCTTGACTACAAGGTCGGCGCAAACGGCAAAGTATCCTTTACATCACAGCCCACCCTGACCCAGTCCCTTGCCGGGCATTGGTGGGTCGGTAAGAAGACAAGCGAGGTCACAAGCTATCTTGGCAAGGGCGATCTTGCCACGTGGTGGGAGCATGCGCCCGAGTATGTCAATGCCCTGTACGGCACCGAGATGATCCTTTCTCTGTACACCGCCACGGCGGGGGGCGAGGAGGACTACCATCCGAGATACTTCTATATGCCTTGGTATCTGTGCGGAAGGACCTACACCTACGAGGCAGACCTGCCCGAGGGGGTAAGGTTCCAGATCCCGCAGTATTCCTATCTGGAAAGGGTGGACGGCAACGTCTATCTGCGCACCGTCCCCGCGCATGAGATCGAGCCGAACGGCGACGGCAGCTACACCTTCACCTACGAGGAGGTCGCGGCGATGGAGCGCTCACGCCGTGCCCCGCAGTACAGTGCCGTTACCAACAACGTGATCCTTGGCGGTACGCCGATCTATGAGGAGAAGGACGGGAAGTACCATTCCACCGGGATCGTGGACCGCGCGGCCGTCATCACCGACAGTGCGGCAAAGAGCGGCTATCGCGGCTACGTGGCAACCGGCAAGCAGGAAAACAACTTCATGTACTTCTCGGTAGACGATCTGCTTCCCGTTGTGCGCTATGACTTTGACTACACCGTGCCCGACGACGTATGGGAGTTCATCGCCGATGCCGGCATTGACGATCCCTCCCTCACCCTCACCGCAGAAGCCCTTGAGGAGCTGAAAAGGGTCGACTACACGGAAGCCGGCGTTACCTACGATTTCCGGTATTCGGATTGGTTTGATGAGGTTTACCCGGATTTTGATTAACCTCTCGCGGGCATAAACGGCGCATAGCGTCGTTGTCGCGGCGCGCCCTCACCTCGGAGTAGGTTGGCTACACCGTCGGCGCGGGCGTCCGCTTCCGCCTAGCTCTGCATCCGTTTCTGCTCCGCGAGTCGCGGGCAAAAACTGCGTGACCGCAAAAAGGCATCCCGAAGGATGCCTTTTTGCTTGCTCTTTCCGCGAGTGAGCCCACACCAACCGTGTCATTCTGAGCGAGTAAAACACCACAGTGCGGTGTTTTGCGAGTCGAACCCGACCATAGGAGGGCGCGCATCGCGCGGAATCTCGC
>JAGBZZ010000352.1 GCA_017652965.1 Clostridia bacterium
CATCTAAATGAAACTCGCCTTGTTTAATTGAGGATTTAGATTCGTCATTATATTTATAAATGGATATCTCGCTGTTTTCTTCAGCAAGATAAAAGACAGAGTTTTCTTTTATACCGAAAGAAATAATTTTTTCTTTGATGGTCTCATGCTTTTTTGAATCAACAGAATATTTTTTTAACGTTGATATTTTGGAATCGTTGACCCAACTGTATTCCAAGTAATATACAGTTTCGTCTAAGACCAAAAATGTTTCGCAGTTATTTATTGAAGTTAGCATTGTTGTTTCTGCAAAATTGACATCATATAGCTTTAACTCATATGTTGAATTGCAATCATCTACATTATCAACACAATGAAGCATATATATTTTGTTGCCATATTTTTGGATGGAGCCTCCGCCATATCCACCGTTTGAACCTATTCTTGTTTTTGAATGTTCGTCGATTATATAATATGCTCGTGACAAGGATGTGCTCAAATAGCAATAGCTATCGTTGTCTAACCAATAATCTCTGCCAAAGCCAATATTGTTATAGTTCATATTTGCTCCATCAGGAGGGGAACACTCTAATTTTGAAGCTATGCAAGAAGATAAAAAACATGCCAATATCAATATGAATAAACCAATAGCAATAATTTTTTTCATTTTAACAATCTCCTTAAAAGTATGTTTTAGAAATCTCGCTATTCAGCTCAATATCTGCCTCGGTAGCACGAACGATTCTACCTTCCTCGTACTCATAATCTATAATTGATGAAGTACGTATCTGGGAGCTTGCTCACAAGGACGGATGATTCAATTTCAATGTATGTGGCAAAAATGTGAAGCATTTTTGCATAGGGAACGCAAGTTCACATAAGAAATTCTACGAATTTCTGGCACATTAATTATACTCTTTCCCGGCCGTCATGTCAAGTGAGCGGACGATGTTTTCGTCGCCATCGTAGACATATTTATAGTGAGCGATAGGAGTTGCTGTCGAAGAAGCTGCCGCAGCCTCGGTCTCAAACCACTTTTCAGCAACCATCTGACCGACAGAGTTGTAAACCGCCTTCATTGTGTGACCGTTTGCCTACCCCCTTTGCGCATTTTTTTGCTCGCCTCTTGCTTTTTTTGCCGTCACGCGGTATAATAGTATGCATACCTATGCTTATATTCTATAGTTCTGAGCAAAAAAAGGAGTACTTATATGCTGACCTACGAGATGAAGTTGCCCGGGGTGGTGCGCCACCTGCCTATCTGCCCTGTCAACGATTCGCTGTCTATCGGCGCGTTCGTCCTTTTCGGGGACGTAGAGCTGACCGAGGCCTGCGCCGCCGCGCTTGCCAAGCTGGCACCGCCGCACGACGTGATGATCACGGCCGAATCCAAGGGTATTCCGCTCATCTGCTCGATGGCGCGTATCCTCGGGGAAAACCGCTATATCCTCGCCCGCAAAGGGCCTAAGCTGTATATGCGTGACGTGATCCGCTATGAGGTCAAGTCGATCACCACCGTGGCCCGCCAGGCGCTGTACCTCGACGGCTACGATGCCGAATACATGAAGGGCAAGCGAGTCCTGATCGTGGATGACGTGATCAGCACGGGTGAGTCGCTTGCCGCCCTGCGTGGGATCGTGGAGGAGGCAGGCGGGATCGTGGCCGGTCAGATGGCCGTGCTTGCCGAGGGGGATGCCATCGGCCGCGAGGATATCACCGTCCTTGCCGACCTGCCCCTCTTCCGTCCGGACGGCACGCCGCTTTCCTAAGACGTAGGCTTTTCGTAGGGAAGGGTAGATGTACGGATACGTTACCCCCAAAAGCGAGGAGCTTTTGGTCAAGGAGCTTTCGCTGTACCGCGCCTTCGGGTGCGGCCTTTGTCGCGCCATGCGGCGGGAGACCGGGCTGCTTTCCGCCCTCTTTCTTCGCTATGATTTTATCTTTCTGGCGCTTTGCCGTACCCTTTTGGAGGGACGCCCCCTCTCGGTGCGCTACCGCCGATGCCCGCGGCACCCCTTTCGCCGCCGTATGATGGTGGAGGAGAACGAGGCGCTTTTGTATGCGGCCGCCGCCTCGGCACTGGTGACCTACCTCAAAAAAGAGGACGACCTTGTCGACCGTGGCCTTATGCGGCGCATCCGCGCCGCCCTGACGGCGATCCCTGCCGCCACCGCCCGCCGCCGCGCCGCCCTGCGCGCACTGGAGGCACGCCTTGAGGAGCTTGTGTATCAGCTGTATACCATTGAGCTGGAGGGTGAGCCCTCGGTGGATGTCCCGACAGAGCTGACAGGCGCCATGCTTGGCGAGGTCTTTTCTGCATCCTATGAGGGGGAGGGCAGTGGCCTTCTTTACCGCATCGGCTATCATCTTGGGCGCTTTATCTATCTTCTCGACGCCCTGGACGATTACAGGGATGACCGAAAAAAGAAAAACTACAACCCCTTTGCCGCCTTTTACGATGAGGATGTTATGACCCTTTGCGACGATGCGGAGGACAGCCTGCGGCTGGAGCTTGCCGCCCTTGGTGAGGCGGTCGAGGAGCTGCCCTGTGCGAACGAAGACGCGCTTGAGGGGATCATAAAAAATATTCTCTATCTCGGAATGCCCGCACGGATGAGCGAGGTGCTGGGAAGGGTAAGGAAAGGAGCGCAAGGTGACCGACCCATATAAGCTTTTAGGGGTGGACTACGGGGCTGACGACGCGCAGATCAAAAAGGCCTACCATGCGCTGGCCCGCCGTTACCATCCCGACAGATTTGCAGACGACCCGGTGAGATTGGAGATGGCCGGGCGTAAGATGCGGGATATCAATGCGGCCTATGAGCAGATCGTTTCTGACCGGGAGCGTGGCATCCGCGGTGCCGCGGCCTATGCAAGGGCGAGTGCCCCCGAAGAGCCGAAGGCCGATGAAAAGCGCGCGGAAAGGGAGGAAGCCCCCCGCAAGCAGGAAAAAAAGACGGGGCAGGAAAAGAGCCGGGGGGCAGAGGAGCCCCGCTATCGCCAAAGAGAGGGCGCAAGCAACGACACCCCCCTGAACGTTGCCTACGTGCGCACGCTTTTGGGAGCTAAGGAATACGCCGCCGCCCTGGGCGAGCTGTGCCGAGTCGCCGAGCGCGCCCGTAACGGGGAGTGGCATTATCTGGCCGCCCTGTGTCACGAGGGGATGCATCACCGCCACGATGCCTTCCGCGAGATAAGCGCCGCCTGCCGGTGTGAGCCGAAAAATGCAGAGTACCGCGCCATGCGTGACAGGATGCGTGCAAGCGCCGACGGCTTCGGCGCGGGATACGAGCGCACCCGCAAAAAAAGCGCCGACGTCAAGGTCGAGGGCAAGCGCGGTAAGGACGACCCGTGCCGCAGCTGCTTCTTGCGCGCCCTTGGGGTCGAGGACGGAAAATGTTAAGGAGAAGGATATGAAAATTGGATTTGTTTCGCTTGGATGCTCCAAAAATCTCTTGGATACCGAGGTCATGCTGCATCATCTTGCCTCGGCAGGCTATGAGATCACGCCCGACGAGACCGAGGCCGACGTGGTGGTGGTCAACACCTGCGGCTTTATCGGGGATGCCAAGCAGGAGTCGATCGATAATATTCTGGATATCGCGTGGCTGAAGGAGAACCGCTCCTTGCGCGGCATCATTGCCACGGGATGCATGGTAGAGCGCTACCGCGAGGAGGTCATGCGGGAGATGCCCGAGGTGGATGCCCTTTTGGGGGTCGGAAGCCTTGACCGTATCGTGGATGCGGTGCGCGCCATCGAGCGGGGCGAGACCTACGTGCATTTCGGGGATAAGGATACCTCCCCTCTCGGCGGTGACCGCGTGCTGACCACCCCCGAGCATATGGCCTACATGAAGATCGCCGAGGGGTGCGACAACCGCTGTACCTATTGCGCCATCCCCATGATCCGCGGCCGCTTCCGCAGTCGCCCGATCGAGGATCTCGTGGCCGAGGCGCAGGGGCTGGAGGAGCTTGGGGTCAAGGAGCTGTGCCTTGTGGCGCAGGATACCACCCGCTACGGCCTTGACCTTTACGGCCGCTACGCCCTTGCCGAGCTTGTCCGTGCCCTCACCGAGGGGACGACCATTCCGTGGATCCGCCTGCTTTACTGCTATCCCGATAAGATCACCGATGAGCTGATCGCCGAGCTGCGGGACAACCCCCGCCTTGTGCCCTATATGGATATTCCCATCCAGCACATCTCGGACTCTGTCCTTTCGGCAATGAACCGCCACGGGGACAGTGCCACCATCCGGGATGCCATTGCCCGCCTGCGCGCGGCCGTGCCGGACATTACCCTGCGCACCACCGTGATCGTCGGCTTCCCCGGGGAGACCGAGGAGGACTTCTGCAAGCTTTGTGAGTTTGTCAAGGAGGCGAGGTTTGACCGCTTCGGCGCCTTCTGCTACTCGCCCGAGGAGGATACCCCCGCCGCCCTTCTGCCCGACCAGATCGATGAGCAGGAAAAGCAGGATCGGTACGATACCGTGATGGCCACCCAGCTTCCGATCGCCGAGGAAAAGAACGCCGCCAAGATCGGCAAAAGGCTGACCGTCCTGTGCGAGGGCTTCGACCCTGTTGCCGAGACCTACTTCGGCCGTAGCGCGGCCGATGCCCCGGACGTGGACGGCAAGATCTACTTCAGTGCCAACCGCCAGCTGACGGTCGGAGAGTTCTACACCGTGAAGATCGAGGAGGCCGTGGACTACGACCTTGTCGGCCGTGTCGTCTCCAAAGCAAAGTGAGGTAAAATATGAAAAAGCTGAACCTACCGAATACCCTCTCGCTTCTCCGCGTGGTGATGGTGCCCCTCTTTATGGCGGCCGTCATCTTCGTTGACCCCGCATGGGGCAGGACCCCCCTTGAGGTCCTGGGGCTTTGTGCTATCCCCGCCGCCATCTTTGGCCTGACCGCCTATACCGATCACCTGGACGGCAAGATCGCCAGAAAGTACAATCTGATCACCGATTTCGGCAAGTTCATCGACCCCCTGGCGGACAAGTTTATGGTTTTCGGGGCGCTCATTTCTATCCTCGTTTCCCGCCCGGATATCGCCCCCCTTTTCGTGTGGGTGGCCGCCGCCATTATGCTGCGCGAGCTGGCTGTGACCTCACTGCGCCTTGTTGTCGCAAGCTCGGCAGGCAAGGTCGTGGCCGCCTCCATGTGGGGCAAGATCAAAACCGCCACCCAGTGCGTCGCGATCCTTCTGATCCTTTTGGAGCCCGCTCTTCTTGCCGCCGTGCCGGCCATCACCCTGCCGATCCTTTCCTACCTGGCCAGGGCCGCCATGCTGATCACCACTATCGGCTCGGGGCTTGACTATATGCGGGTCTATCTGCCCCTGATCGATCCCGAAAAATAATCGGGTACTCTTTTTGTAAAGGAATACGTTTATGAAAACACGCGTACTGCTTCTTCTTTTATTGACCGTTTCCACCCTTATCCTCTTTGTCGGCTGCGGCACGGGGGATAGCGGCACGACCCCCGCCGTCACCACCGCAGAGACGACCGGGGCCACCACGACCGCCACTACGGCCGCCACCACCACGGCCGCCGTCGCGTCCGGCTTTAACTATAAGGGTGACCTTACCCCCTATCTCACCATTGCGCGGGATATGTACTTCGGTGTGACCGTGAAGATCCCGGCGGTGGAGGAGGTGACCGATGAGGCCCTCGAGGACTTTATCAACACCAATCTCCTTCTCGGGCATGCCACCCCCATCGCCAAGGAAAGCGGCCTGCTTGCGCGGTATGACCTTGCCGTCATCTACTACCGCGGCCAGGTAGAGGTGGACGGGGAGTGGGTCGATTTCATCGGCGGAAGCAACCTGCACGATGCGGCCTATGAGCTGATGCTTGGCTCGGGCAGCTTTATTCCCGGCTTTGAGGATGCCCTTATCGGACGGGACGTTGCGGGCGGCAAGCAGACCCTGCTTTCCGAGGCCGGCAAGACGGTTGGCGTGGACGGCCTTCCCATTGTGTACATCTCCTGCAGCTGCAGCTATACCGATGCAAAGGGCGTCATGCGCAGCGGCGTCTTTGCCGACCGCATCGACCTTACCAAGGCAGGGGATGCCTACGCCGTGCGCGGCCGCTATGACGAATCCACCCTGCGGGACGACCTTTTGGGGGCGACCGTCGGGGAGGAGCTGGAGGGCACGTACGTCGAGCATTTTGATATCACGGGCGACCTTGTGGCCGAGGAGGTCACCATTACCAAGGTAAAGGTGACGGCCATTGTGGAGACGGAGGATCCCTTCGTCTTTACCGTCTCCTTCCCGGAGTCCTATTCCGCTAACACCGCGCTGGAAGGTAAGACCGCCAGATGGTACGTGATCCTGACCGAGGCCAAGACACCGCAGATGCCCGAGGTGACGGCCGACTTTATCCGCAACAAGCTTGGCATCACCGCCGATATGATGACCCCCCTTCTGCCCGATGACGAGGGCATGAGCGATGACGAAAAGCTGGAGGCGGCCTTCCCGCTTTACGTCCGCGCGTACCTGGAGCGCAACCGCGAAAATACCATTTACCAGACCTCGATGGCCGAGTACTGGTCGATGCTGCTTTCGGGTGTCACCATCAAGCAGTATCCCGAGGGGCTTGTGGAGAGCCATTATGAGGAGCTGATGCTTGAGGTGGAGACCACCTACGAAAACTTCCTGGCGGCCTACGGCTCCACCTACTATCCCACCCTTGCCGATTTTATCCCCTATTACTTTGGTAACCTGTACGTTCCCGCCGAGGGAGAAAGCGCCGAGGATGCGGTCTACCGCATTGCTGAGGGGGAGATCCGCCAGAATCTGATCCTTTACTATATCGGTGCCGAGGAGGGTCTGCTCCTTTCGGATGAGGAAGAGGACGAGTTCTACCGTGAAAAGGTGCAGGAGCTTTTGGATTACTACAACGATTACTACGACCTGGCCGGTACAGGCGGTGAGCTGACCGAGGAGGATCTTGCCACGGCCGGCTACACCCGGGAGGCGATCCTGAAGGATGACCTTTATCAGCGCTTCTGTGCCGCGATGTACGAGGCGTATTACGATCACATTGAATTTCTGGATTGACCCGTGACATAAAAAAGACGCACAAGACATGCTCTTGTGCGTCTTTTTTGATGCTCAGTCGGCGGCAAGGCGGCGGATGCTGCGGCAAAACGCCACGACCTCCTCGTAGGTAGAGCTGCCGGCCTCCTCGGCGGTCACGCGGGAGAGGAAGGCATCCTCCGAAAGAAAGGCCTCAAGACAAGCGCGGTAATCCTCCATCGATAGGCCGTGGCGGCGATAGATCTTCAAAAGCGCCGCCAGGGTATGGGTCATAACGTCGAAATAGACGAAGTTGCGGTCGTCTCTTGCGTAGTAGAGATAATCGGGCGCAAGGGTGTGGTACATCGGCGCCTCGAACTCCTCCTCCCGCAAAAGCGAAAGAAGCATGGGCACGCACTCCTCTCCGCCCAGCCTGCCAAGCAGGCAGATGGCCACCGAGGTGCGGAACTGGTTGGAGCGGCGGCAGTTGGTAAAGAAGAAGCAGTCCCGCTCTCTGACGATCTCGGAAAGCACGGGGATCGCACGTGCATCGCCGAGAAGACCGAGGGTGATGGCACAGTTGTAGCGGTACAGGCGGTCGCCGTCCCCCAGCATATCCTCCGCCAGGCGGTCGGCGCTCATATTGCCGTAGCCGAGATAGGTGGCAAAGATGCCGGCACCCGGCGCATCGGTGTGCAGGGCCTTTTCCACGTCGGTGTGCGGCAGGTCTACCGGGATATAGACGCGGGAGGCGGGGGTGAAGTCGGCATAGCGGGGGTCGGGCGCACGGCCCAGTGCGTTCATCTTTTTTAGGTAGACGGCATAGGATTCGTCAAAGCCCATGGTAAGGTCGCGCTCGCCGGCAAAGGCGCCCCGCCCGTCCACGATCCTCACGTATTCCTCGTACGGGATATCCGTGATATCCACCCCGTCCCGCACGGCCAGCGCGGCGGCACAGCCGACACACTCCCCCATACGGAACATGTCGCGGTTCATCCGTACGGCAGAGGAGATGTAGGTGTCGGCCGCCAGGGCACGCCCCGCCGTTACGATCCCGCGGATGCCGCGCGGGCAGATAGCCCCCATCGGCACAGGGATGCGGAACAGCACCGTGGCAAGCCCGGCAACGACCCACCAGTTCTGAAAAAGCTCCTCGTCCAGGGCACGCTCGTGCCCGTGGCGGTCAAGGTCGGAGTAGGCGTAAAAAAGGACACGCTCGGGCTTTTTTCCAAGCAGAAGGTCACGGTAGGAAAGCGTCTCTTCCCCCTCAAAGGTCAGCCCCTCCCGCACCCCGGTACGCAGGGCAAGGTTGATAAATTCCTGCCCCGGGACAAGGTGGCGCGCCGCCGCGGCGTGGGAAAGCACGGCCGCGCGGGAAAAGGCACGGCTGTCGTACTGGTTCACAATGCCGCTGTCGGTATTGTCCGAGAAGAACCGCCCGTTTTCGGTGTACTGCGTGCGGACGGTGAAGGGGACGGTCAGCCCGTCGTCCGGGCGGCCGTAGTATTTCTTGACCGGCAGCATCCGCAAAAGATGACCGTCGCTTGTGGCGTCAACCGTGATCCTTGCCGAGATGGCCGTCTCGCGCTCGCCGTCAAAGTAGGTAAGCCCGACTACGCGATCCCCGGTGCATAGCACCCCGGTCGGTGAGCAGGCGCAAAGCAGGGTGATCCCGCTTTTCTCCAGGCGCTCGGTCAGCACGGTTTGTCTTGCCTCCCAGGAGGCATAGGTGAGGAAGGTCCTGTCGGTCTTGCGGCGCGTATCATCCTCCTCAAAGGTGCCGCCGGGCGTACCGTAGTAGTAGCCGGTCACGTTGCCGCACACCGGCATCCCGCCGATGTTTTTGCCGTATTCCAAAAGGACGACCCGCGCCCCCAGCGAGGCGGCCGCATCGGCGGCGTAGCAGCCGGCCGCCCCCGCCCCCACGACCAGCACGTCGCAGGTGTGGGTATAGGTGGGCTCGGCGATCTCGGTGGCGGTCAGGGTGCGGTTTTCGAGAGTAGAAAGTATCATGTCCTGTCCTCCTCAAAAAGATACCCTGCCTCAAAGGCGCGGATGGGGTTGTCGTAGGCATCGTCGCTAAGGGGACTGCTTCCGGGGGCGGAGGCAAAGATCGGCGCCATATAGACCACCTTGGCCTTACCGATCTCTGCAAAGAGCTGCTTGAGCGTCAGCTTGATCCGATTTTCGTCCTCGCCGCGTCTATCCACGTGCAGGGCATAGCGCCCCTCGTAAAAGGCGGGGGTGATCACGGCATCCGGCCGTGCGGCCGAGAGGGCGGCCGCCACTGCCTCCGGCTCCTTCGTTTGGTAAAGGACGGTAAACCGCTCGCCACGGCCGGAGGCGCGGGTGTCAATGACCCGGTCGGCCGTGAAGGTCAGAATGCCCTCGTTGGTGGCCACCCGCAGGCGGATGCGGCCCGAGGTCTCCTCACGCCCGACGACACGGCTTTTGAGAAGCAGCTCGACCGGGGCATCACCGAGATAGCGGCAAAGCGCACACTCAAAGCCGTTCGTGTTCTGCATCTCCCCGGAAAAAAGCGAAAGCTCACGGAAGATGCCGAGAAGGCGACGGCCCTCCTCGGTTTTGGGGGTGTACGGTGCATACCGAAAGGAGCGCAGGGGGAGGTAAAAATGCGTGTCGGCGATCTCCTGCTCCTCCAGGATCAGGGTGTTTTCGTGCCCCATGGCATACCCGACCGAGGAAAAGCCCGAGCCGATCAGAATGGTGCTGTAGCTCTGCATGGCGTACTCCTTGTATGTAAAATGTGTAAAAACAAAAGCTGTCTATTGACATTATAGCGCGATTTTGCTATGATTTGTGTGTACGCATCGGTGAAATATATGTAAAAAAGAAAGATGATCATGAAAGACACAGCTCCCATCCTTCGCCCCGTGCTGTATCACGTCGGGCGCTTTACCCACACCCGCCGCGGTGCTCACAGCTCGCTTTTCGCCAGAGAAAAGACCCAGTACGTCTACCGCTTTCTTATCCTTTTGGAGGGGGAGGTCACGGCTATCCTCGGCTCTTCCCGCTATACCCTTTGCCGCGGAGATCTTCTGTACCTCGTGCCGGGTGAGCGGTATCGCCTGATCACGGAGGGCGAGCTTTCGCTTTTGCAGGTCTCGTTTGACCTTGTCGAGGGCGGGATAGGCGAAAGGCCGCGCCTTTGCGTCTTTACCTCGGAGCTGCACGAGGAGCTGATGTCCCCCCTGCCATCCGACCCCGCCCTTTCACCGCTTGCCTTTTCCGGGCTCTTTTCACATACCTCGGCCGCCCGCGTCTTTTCCTCGCTTCTCACCCGTGACCCCGAGGATGCTCTCTATCCATTCCTTTCTGCTGCGGCGCTGCATACCGTCCTTGCCGAGCTTTTGACAGTAGCCGACGTGCCCGGCGGGCGGTGCGAGCCGATCCTTGCCTACCTGCGCGAAAACCCGGAGGGCGACCTTAGCGCCGCCGGGCTGGCGTCGCGCTTTTCCTACCACAAAAATTATATAAGTGCGCTGGTCAAGGAAAGGACGGGCATGTCGCTTGGGCGCTACGTGCGCCGCATCCGCATCTCGCACGCCTGTGCGCTGATGGTGCAGGAGGGGCTTTCCCCAAAAGAGGCGGCCACACGCCTCGGCTATTATGACTACAGCCACTTTTACAAGGCCTTTTTGGCCGAGATGGGGGCCTCGCCGCGCGCGTATCTGGCAGGGCATAGCGCAGGCATCACCGGCACTTGAAATGTCCGAACAAAAGGGAATTGCTGTAAAACCAAAAAACAAAATAAAAATTTTATTTACCCCTTTACAAATGGAGATGAAAGTGTTATAATGTCATATGGACCTTTTTCTCGGGATGCGGAGAACGGCGCGGCCCGCGCTCCTTCACCCACCGCACGCTGGGGATAAGGCTAATAAAAAGAAAGGTGAAGAAACGATGGATAAGCAGATCAAACAGCAGATCATTGAAGAGTACCGTCTGACCGAGACTGACACCGGCTCGCCCGAGGTTCAGATCGCGATCCTGACCTACCGCATCAATCATCTGACCGAGCATCTGAAGGTCAACCAGAAGGATTTCCACTCGCAGAGAGGTCTTCTGACTATGGTTGGTCACAGAAAGAACCTGCTCGCGTACCTCAGCCGCAAGGATATCGAGAGATACCGTGCGATCGTGAAGAAGCTGGGGCTCAGAAAGTAAGCCTATGGGAGGGACTGATGCGTCTGTATCAGTCCCTCCTTGTGGTGAAGAAAAACAAATGCCGACGGATGAGGTAGCAGTTTCATAGCGGCCCGAGGGCGCTCGGACCGGTATGTGAATGCTATGTCCTCCGCGGCGAAAAATAAGCCAAAAAAGGAGAAAGAAAATGTTCGAAAACTACAAAGTGTATGAGTACGAGTATGCCGGCCGCCCCCTGCGCGTGGAGGTTGGTAAGCTCGCGGGTCTTGCCAACGGCTCGGCCCTCGTCCGCTACGGTGACACCGTCCTGCTTTGCTGTGCTACCGCCTCTGCCGCTCCCCGCGATGGGATCGACTTCCTCCCCCTGTCGGTGGACTATGATGAGAAGATGTATGCCGTGGGCAAGATCCCCGGTGGCTTCCTCCGCCGCGAGG
>JAGBZZ010000353.1 GCA_017652965.1 Clostridia bacterium
CGATGACATCGCCGCGATCGCCGCGGCGCACGCCTATGCCAACCGCCACGGCCTGCCGGTAAGAACCAGGCCGGATGCCGTCTACTATATCGGTGGGCGGGCGATGCCCGTGTACATCCGCACCCCCACAAGCTTTACGACCTCGCGCTTTCTGATCGATGACCGCGCGCCGGAGGATCCGAGCCTTCCGATCTTTGAGGTCTGCCCTACCGAGGATAAGGTAGAGGCACTTGCACTCCCACCGCTTCACAGTGGTCAAAAGAGCATTGACCTTGCGGCCCTTGGCATCACCCTTTCCGCCGATATGTACGTCACCGTCACAAGTGACGAGCGGCGCCAGTATATCCGATACGGGCTGAATGCCGATGCGGGCGCCCCCCAGACCGACAGCTTTGTGTTGACAAAGGACGGGCGCATTCTTTTCGGCATCAACTGGGACTACACCCGCCTTTGCGCGGTGCGTGCCACGCCGATCGACGAAGGGGAGATGGTGATCGAGGGCGGGCACTTTGAAACGATCGCCAATGCCGCCGAGCCGCGGCTTACCTACTATCACCGCGGCATCCGCATCCGCCGCTCACATACCACCGTGCGCGGGGTGCGCCATACGGTGGTGGGTGAGGGGGAAAGGGGTGCCCCCTACCTCGGCTTTTTCAACTTTACCGACTGCGCCTTTGCCACCCTTGAGAATTGCTACGTCAGCGGCCACAGGATCTATGAAACGGTCGGCTCGCAAGGAAAGCCGGTGGCGATGGGCTCGTATGACGTCAACTGCGACAGTGTGCTTGGCATGACCCTGCGCGGGGTGCGCCAGGACGATATCCTGAACCCCGGCCTTTGGGGGGTCTTTGGCTCTAACTTCTGCAAGCGGCTTTTGTTTGACTCCTGTGTCCTCTCGCGTACCGATGCCCACCGCGGCCTACGCGACTATACGATCAGAAATTCGGTGATCGGCTGGCAGGGGACGAACACGATCGGCTTTGGCGAGATGCTGATAGAAAACTCCACCTGCTATTGCGAGCATCTTGTCGGCTTTCGCCCGGATTACGGCAGTACCTGGCACGGCGATCTGACGATCCGCAACGTGCGCTGGATCCCCGCCCCGCACACGACCCTTTCCCCCACGATGCTGTACGCCCGCAACGACGGGCGGCACAACTTCGGCTATCCCGTCCGCCTGCCGACACACATCCTCATTGAGGACGTGACGGTGGAGGATACAAACGTGCCGCAGGACTATGCGGGGCTCGTGATCCTTTCAGACTTTGCGCCCGCCGCCACAGCCGATGCCCCCTATCCCCTCACCCCGCCCGAGCGCATCACCATCCGCAACCTGCACTGCAAAAGTGGAAAGCCACCCATCCTTTGCCCGCATATGGAGCTGCTTGCGGATACCGTTATCGTAAAAGAAACTTGACAAAAAGGAGATATACTGTGGAAACAGTATATCTCCTTTTGTTTGCGGTTATGTCAAAATCTATCACTCGCCAAAGGTTAAAAGCCCTTCAAAGATCTCACACTTCCCCGGGAAGGAGGCACACCGCACAAGGGCGGGCAGGTGCGAGATCTAGAACTCGTCCTCATGCAGGGTGATCAGCGTGCCGCCAAGCTGATACGGGAGGTGATAGTCATACTGCCCGGTCTTCAGGCCGAACGCCCA
>JAGBZZ010000354.1 GCA_017652965.1 Clostridia bacterium
GAAGATGATAAAGGGAGATGCACTGCAAAAACAGTACATCTCCCTTTGTTTGCGGTTATGCCTAAATGCGACAGCCCCTCTTTTGTTAAAGGAGTGGCAGCAGCAGGACAATCAGCGGGATCGTCAGGGCGGAAAGGGTAGTGCCAAGCAGGACGATGCCGGCGCCGGTATCCTGCCCCGCGCCAAGCAGCTCGGCAAAGTTCTGCACGATGGCGGCAACAGGACAGGCTACCATAATAAGCAGGGCACGGGCAAGCTCGGTGCTGAGAGGCAGGATCAGCAAAATGCCGAAGGTGGCCAGCGGCAAAAGCAGCTGCTTGATAACGATCACGGCATACAGGGCAGGGCGGCCAAAGACGGCACGCCAGGGCATCAGCGCCAGGCGCATGCCCATAATAATCATGCAAAGCGGGGTGGACATGCGGGCAAGGATCATCACCATCTCATCCATCATCGGGTGGATGGCCTCGCCCGGGGTGGTATTCAAAAAGAAGAAGGGAAGTGCCACCGCCAGCCCGATGGTGGCAGGGTTCAGAAGGATCTTTTTTAAGCTGATATAGCGGCGATCCTGTGAGATGACGGCACAGCCCGCCGTCCAGGATACGATGTTGATGGAAAGCGCGCACATGGCCGAGCAGGCCAGCACGTTCGGAAAGCCGGGCAGGATGGCCTCCAGTATCGGGATGCCCATAAAGGCATAGTTGCCAAGGCAGGTGGCCACCGTGTAAATGCGAAAGCGCGCATCCTGCATCCTTTTGCGAAACAGGAAGGCAAAGAGGGCGATCATGCCGAATTGCAGGACAAGCATCAGCAAAAAGATGATCCCCATCTCGGCAAAAAGCGGCGGGCTGTAGGTGACCCGTGTCATGGTATACACGATAAGAAGCGGCTGGCACACGTACATAAGCAGCTTGGAAAACGGGGTGATGGCATCCGCCTTCAGGATCCCGGTCTTGATAAACAAAAAGCCGGGCAGGGCGTAAAGCAGCATCATCAGCATCGTGGTGAAGGCGGTCAGCATGGTCTGCATAGGGGCACCTCAAAGAAAAAGATATCCTATTATAACATATCCATAGGGGGGAATCAAGACAAAAGACGGCCAAAAACGCGAAAATAGCGGCAGGGATCTCCCAAAAAACAAAAATATAGAAGAAAATTTCAAAAACCCCTTGACAAGTGAAGGGAAAGCCTGTATAATACTTGTGTTATCCAAAGACAGCAGGTTACCGTAAAAGTGCTGTGCACCACCCTGCCGAGGAGAAATAAAGAATACTTGTGTGTTCCTTTTTCTTTCGGCATGCGTGGCTGAGGAAAAAGGATTTTTATTTTTAACGGAGGTAAATACAATGCCCAGTCAGAAGATTCTTGCCGCAAAGCAGGAAGCGGTTACTGCACTGGCCGCCAAGATGCGCACTGCATCTGCCGGTGTGCTTGTGAAGTACGAAGGCATTACCGTTGAGGACGATACGAAGCTCCGTGCTGCGCTCCGCGCTGCCGGTGTGGAATATTCCGTTCTGAAGAACTCGATCACCGGCCGTGCCTGTGATGAGGTCGGCTACGGCGCGCTGAAGGAGCACCTCGTCGGTATGACGGCTCTGGCCATCAGCCAGGAGGATCCGGTCGCCGCCGCTAAGATCATGAAGGAGTACGCCGAGAAGGTGGAGTCCTTTGAGGTCAAGGCCGGTTTCGTCGACGGTGAAGTTCTGGATCAGAACGGTGTTATGGCACTTGCCGACATTCCGTCGCGCGAGGTTCTCATCGCGAAGATGCTTGGCAGCCTGATGTCGCCGCTTTACGGCTTTGCCCGTGTTCTCCAGGCCAAGATCGACAAGGACACCGAGGGTGCCCCCGCCGAGGCTTGATCGCATTCCCTATCGCATTCCCTTATTATCAAAAATTAAAAGAAAGAACGATTTTAATCGGAGGTTAAATTATTATGGCTAGCGAAAAGATTACTGCAATCCTTGAAGAAGTTAAGGCTCTTACCATTCTCGAACTTGCTGACCTTGTGAAGGCTCTTGAGGAAGAGTTCGGCGTTAGCGCCGCTCCCGTTGCTGTTGCCGGTGCTGCTGTTGCCGGTGCTGCTGCTCCTGCCGCTGAGGAGAAGACCGAGTTCGACGTCATCCTGAAGGGCTTCGGCGATAAGAAGCTCGACGTTATCAAGGCCATCCGTAACATCACCGGTCTCGGCCTGAAGGAAGCCAAGGATATGGTTGAGGGTGCTCCCAAGACCGTTAAGGAAGGCGTTACCAAGGAAGAGGCTGACAAGGTTGCCGAGGAGCTTAAGGCTGCCGGCGCTGATGTCGAGATTAAGTAATTTTCGCGGACAGAAATTCCGCAATCGCAAAAGGGCATCCTACGGGATGCCCTTTTGCTTTCTTCGTTGTCGGGAAGCGTGCCCTTCCGAAAATATGGTCGTGATGCGTAGGAGCAAAGCTCCGTCCTTTCACTTCCTATTTTCGTGACTCCTCGGATGAAAACGCTCCCCCGGAGCGTTTTCACCTTCGTCCCCCGACTTGCGAAATTTCTGTCTCGCGAAAAGCTTTCGAGGATACGGCGTGGGGGGCATCCCGCGTTTTTGGACCTTGTGGGGCGTTCGTGAAAAGTTTCTCTTGCAAAAACCCTTGGGGGTGTGCTATACTGATGATAGAATGTATATGAGGTGACGAACATGACATACGAAGTACCGATCAAAAAGCTTTGCCCGGAGGCCAAGCTGCCGACCTACGGAAGTGAGAGGGCGGCCGGGGCGGATCTTTACGCCCTCTTGGAAGCCCCCCTGGCGGTAGAGCCGGGACAGACCGTCCTTGTGCATACCGGGGTGGCTCTGGCGCTCCCTGTGGGGACGGTGGGGCTGATCTTTGCACGCAGTGGGCTTGCTACCAAGCGTGGCCTGGCACCGGCCAATAAGGTAGGCGTGATCGATGCGGATTATCGAGGTGAGGTGATGGTAGCCCTGCACAATCACAGTGCGCAGGTGGCTACGGTAGAGCCCTACGAGCGCATTGCCCAGCTGGCGGTGGTTCCGTATATCACGGCGGCCTTTACCCAGGTAGAGGACCTGGACGAAACCGCACGCGGTACCGGTGGATTCGGTTCTACCGGCACGCGCTGAGAAACCCAAAAAAGCGACCCGAGCCACGGCTCGGGTCGCTTTTTGATGCAAGGACGTTTTGCAAGCAAAATTACAGTGCCTGCTCCAGCCGCTTGCAAAGATACGGAATAGCCCGCTCAAATTCCACCCCATAGTTCACGTGCCGGGGATTGGCAACTGTAAGCAGGATGCATTCCACGGTGTAGTCGGTAGCCACGCGGAGCCCCTCTTCAATGCTTCCCGTGCGCACCAGTGCCCCCGTAAAGGTCGAGGCAAAGATGTCGCCTGTCCCGTGGAAGGAGGCAGGAATATGCTCGCGGCCGTAGTAGAAGAAGGAGTCTGCCTTGCGGTCGTAGGCCATGACCCCCAGGCGTCCCTCCTCCAGGCTTACCCCGGTCAGCACTGCCATGCGCGGGCCGAGGGCGGCAAGGCGCTTAAGGATATCCTTCACAAAGGCCTCGTCGTAATTCGTGCCGGGATAGGGGATATCCAGCATGTAGCAGGCCTCGGTCATGTTGGGCAGGATAATATCGGCCTTTTGGCAAAGCCCGGCCATCTCATGGGCAAATTCCTCGGTAAAGCCGGGGTACAGCTTACCGTTGTCAGCCATGACGGGATCCACGATCCGATAGCCATTCTTGTAGGTGTTAAAAAGGCGCTCCACGACCTTCAGCTGCTCGCGCGAGCCGAGATAGCCTGTGTAAACGGCCTCAAAATCCAGCCCCTCCTTGACCCAGTGATTGATGATCGGGTCAAGATCCTCGGTAAGATCCCGGAAGGTGTACCCACGGAACATGGTGTGGGTGGAAAGGACGGCCGTTGGCAGAATGCCGCACTCCACACCCATGGCGGAAATGATGGGCAGTGCCACGGTCAGCGAGCATTTGCCGATGCAGGAGATATCCTGGACGGTTAAGATGCGTTTCATACTTGCTCCTTGACGTTACGAAATAGGGGGCGAAAAGGGAGAACGCCGGTTTTGGCGTTCTCCCTTGCGTTGCTTAGCGATAGCGCTTCTCGTGCGCCGCATAGGTGGTATGCAGCAGCTCGTGAGCCTTGTGCGAGTTGGGCTCGCCAAGGAAGTCCTCGTACAGCTTCTTGATCTGGACGTTGTTGTGCGACTGACGGATGACCTGACGCTCATCCTCGCTGTAAAGCGCGGCCGCACGCTTATCCTTGTAGGTATCCAGAATGTCGGGATCCTCGTTGGGAAGCAGGGCAGGACGGACAAGGGGCTGACCGCCACCGCAGATGCACCCGCCGGGGCAGCCCATGATCTCGATGAAGGTGTAGGGAGACTTGCCGGCGCGGATATCGTCAAGCAGGGGCTTGGCGTTCTTCATGCCGTGGGCCACCGCGATCTTGATCTCGGTACCGCCAAGGGTCATGGTAGCCTCACGCACACCGTCAAAGCCGCGGACGGCGTTGAACTCGATAGCGGCATATTCCTTGCCCTCGAGGACGTAGTAAGCGGTACGGAGGGCAGCCTCCATAACGCCACCGGTCACACCGAAGATCACACCGGCACCGGTGTAATCGCCGAGAAGGTCAGCGTCAAACTCCTCATCGGGCAGACGGTTGAAGTTGATGCCCGAGCGCTTGATCAGGTCGCCAAGCTCACGCGTGGTCAGCACGGCATCCACGTCCATCAGACCGTTGGTCTTCAGCTGGGGACGCTCTTTCTCATACTTCTTAGCCGTGCAGGGCATGATCGAAACCACGAAGATATCCTTCGGGTCGATGCCGTTGCGCTCGGCGTAGTAGGACTTAATGATGGCACCCATCATCTCGTGGGGGGACTTGCAGGAGGACAGGTGATCCAGAAGATCGCCGTAGTAGTACTCCGCATAGTTGACCCAACCGGGCGAGCAGGAGGTGATCATAGGAAGCTTGCCGCCGTTCTTGACGCGGCCAAGCAGCTCGGTGGCCTCCTCCATGATGGTGAGGTCAGCGGCAAAGTTGGTGTCAAACACCTTGTTGAAGCCAAGACGGCGCAGCGCGGCGACCATCTTGCCGGTCACGGCGGTACCGATCTTCATGCCGAACTCCTCGCCCAGCGCCACGCGCACGGCAGGGGCGGTCTGCACGACGAGGTACTTGCCCTCGGCCATGGCCTTGTCGATCTTGCCGATCTCGGAGACCTCGGTCAGAGCGCCGGTGGGGCACACGCTGACGCACTGGCCGCAAAGGATACAGGGCGAATCGGCAAACGAGCGGTTGCCGGCAGGAGCCACGATGGTGGCAAAGCCACGGTTCTCAAAGCCGAGAACACCGAGGCCGTGGGCATTCTTGCAGCGCTCCACACAGCGGCCGCAAAGCACGCACTTGGAGGTATCGCGCTGGATGGAGGGGGTCAGACGGTCCACAGTCACAGGGGTCTTGGAGCCCTCGAACATATCCTCGCGGGCACCGGTCAGCTTAGCCACGTGAAGCAGCTCGCAGTTGGCGTTCTTGGTGCACTGCTGGCAGTTCTTGTTGTGGTTGGAAAGCAGAAGCTCCACCGAGGCACGGCGGGCGGCGGTCGCCTTCGGGCTGGAGATGCGGATCTCCATACCCTCGGCCACGGGATACACGCAGGAGGCCACAAGGCCACGGGCACCGGTCGCCTCTACAAGGCAGACACGGCAGGAGCCGCGCGAGCATTCGCCGTGGTTGAAGGCACAAAGCGAGGGGATCTCGTAGCCGCACTTGCGGGCGGCTTCCAGAATGGTCAAGCCCTCTTCTACGACGTAGGGCTGACCTTCGATCTTAATATTTACAGTAGCCATTTTGTATCTCCCTTCACTTACTCTTTGACAATGGCCTTGAACTTACACGAGGCAAGGCAGAGGCCGCACTTGACGCACTTATCCTGGTCGATAACGTGAACTTCCTTCACCTTACCGTTGATGGCGCTGACGGGGCACTGACGTGCGCAAAGCGTACAGCCCTTGCACTTATCGGCCACGATCTTGTACTGCATCAGGTTCTTACAGACCTTAGCGGGGCACTTCTTCTCCACGATGTGGGCGATGTACTCATCACGGAAGTGGGCGAGGGTAGAAAGGATCGGGTTGGCGGCAGTCTGACCCAGCGCGCAAAGCGAGTTGGTCTTAACCGTTTCGCCGAGGGCCTCAAGCTCCTCAAGATCCTTCATGGTGCCCTGGCCGTCGGTGATGCGGGTCAGAAGCTCCAGC
>JAGBZZ010000355.1 GCA_017652965.1 Clostridia bacterium
AGCTGAGCCACACCTCGATACTCCCGGGGATCTATGCGCCTACCTATTATAGCATACACTTTCGTCCTTGTCAAGCGTTGTGCGAAAATTTCCTCACGGGAGGTGGGATAGTTTGGGGAAGAGGGTTGAAAAGGGGTGTGGCGTGTGCTATAATGGCGGTAGAACGGCCGGAATAGGGGGAAGACCCCCTCGGGCGAAAGAGAGACGGGGGGCGCTTTTGCCCCAAGGAGGTACTATGGCTGAGGTTATGAAGCAGTATGCCAATCTGCATACCCATTCCACCCATTCGGACGGGGCGTATACCCCGCGTGAGCTTGTTGACGTTGCCCGAAAAGAGGGCTATCGCGCCCTTTCGATCACCGACCACGACACCTACACCGGCAACGCCGAGGCCGCCGAGGCCTGCCGCGCGTTTGGGATGGATTTTCTGCCCGGCATCGAGTTTTCTACCAGAAGCAACGTCCTTTCCCAGTGGTACCACATGACCGCCTTTCACTTTGACCCGACCTATCCCGCCATGCGGGAGTATCTTGTCCGCCTGAGCGAGCGCGAGACCCACCAGACCGAGACGCTTTTTCACCGTGGGGTCAAGGAGGGGTACATCAAGGGCATCACGTGGGAGGAGGTGCGCGCCTACAACGGCAGCATCACCTGGCTGTGCAACGAGCACGTCTTCCGTGCGATGGTTGCCAAGGGGCTTGCGACCTATCTTGACTATCCCGATTTCTTCAAAAACGTATACGGCAAGCACCGCGCCGAGGTGCCGCCGCTTCACCCCTTTATGGAGGTGGAGGAGCTGATCCCGCTTGTGCATGCGGCGGGCGGCATCATTTGCCTGGCGCACCCCTATTCCCAGATGAAGACCGTCCCCGCCCTTTGCGAGATGGGGCTGGACGGCATTGAGGTGTTCCACCCCGATCTGCCCATTGAGACACGGCGCGAGGCGCTGGTGGCGGCCCTTACGCACGACCTGTACGTCTCGGGCGGGAGCGATCACTCCGGCCTTTGCGGCGGCCAGTACGAGCGGTACGCCGACCCGACCGCGACCGAGTTCTATTTCCCGCCCCGGACGCTGGGGACGACCGCGTATTTTTTTGAGGAGCTGCGGGATCTTACCAAAAAGCCCGACCGCCGCGCCGTGATGCAGGCTCTGCTTGATGACGGCGGGATCTGGGAGCGGGCGAAGTAAAGCCGCGTGCGGCGCGAGGCACCAAACAAAAACCGAGAGAGAACACCTTGGCCAAGGCCGAGCTGTTCTCTTTTTGCTTGCGTTTCTTCTTTCCTACCGCCTACACGCTGCATATGCGAAGCCCGAGAAAGCCGCGGCGAAGCCCCCCACCCCCCGGCGGGTAAAAATGGGGGAACGCCTTGACATCACGGGGGGGATGTGGTATAATAGTACGAATTATATGGTATAAGGAATAAAATATAGGAAGGGGGAGTGCAGTATGGTCGTCGGATACGGTGTGATCGCCGCGGTTTCGATCCTGCTGATCGTGTTGTATCAAACGCTGATCAGAAAAAAGGATTTCTGGCTGGGATTTCTTTTCGTCTGTGTGGCGGTGGTCAACCTTGGGTACTTCCTCCTCTCGCTTGCCCCCACGGTGGGGTTTGCCGTCTTTGCCAATGACCTGGCCTACCTCGGCAGTGTCTTTCTCTCGCTTTGTATGTTCCTCACCATTGCCGGGCTTTGCGGCTTTGCGGTGCGGCGCCCGTACGTGGTGGCTCTCCTTTCGGCCGCTGTCCTTATGTTCCTCATCGTTGCCACCTCGGGCATTTTGCCGTGGTACTACGAAAGCATCGAAATTCAAAAGGTGAACGGTGCGACCGTGCTGTGCAAGGAATACGGGGTACTGCACCCTTTGTACCTTGTCTACCTCGTCTCCTACTTCCTGGCGATGATCGCGGCGATCGTGCATTCGGCCGTTAAAAAGCGGGGCGAGGGGCAGAAGTTTGCCGGCGCCCTGGCCGTGATCGTGCTGATCAACCTTGCCGTTTGGTTTACCGAGAAATTCACCTCTCTTGAGTTTGAGCTGCTTTCGGTCTCTTACGTGGTAAGCGAGGTGATGTTTGTCCTCTTGTACTGGATGATGCAGGACTACGTCCCAAGAAGCGCCGTTCCGATCAATGCGACGGCGGGGCGGGACGTGGCCACCCTCCCGATGGCCGAGAAGATCGGCAAGGTGCTTTTGTTTGTCAAGCAGGGCGAGACGCTTGCCCCGCGTGAGCGGGAGATCTTAGAGCGGATCCTTGGGAACATGCGGCGGCGCGAGATCGCCGATGAGCTTTGCCTTTCGGAAAATACCGTAAAGACCTACACGCGCACGCTGTATGCCAAGCTTGGGGTCGGTAGCCGTGAGGAGCTGTACGCTCTTCTGTTGCAGGAATGGTAAACGGAAAGTATTCTTTACATTTTATAGGCGGTGGATCTTCCACCGCCTTTTTTTCACCCTTTTTTCACCCCTCTTTTTGTGAATTTCACCCCGTGGGGGTGTAGCGCGTGCGCTTACGTGCGTGCTACAATGGGGGCAAGCTACGGCCAAAAAAGACAAACAAGGAAAGCGAGGTGATACGGCTTGAGAAGCAGACGGATTCTTTTTGACAGATTTTCCTTCCCGCGGATGCGTGGGCTGCATTACCTTCTCGACGAGAAAAAGCCGATCACCGATTACCTGTTTGTGGGGGATCGGCGCGAGCGGTTTTCGATGTATTTTGAAAACGGCTTTCCGCTTTTCACCGTCCCCAAGGAAGGCGACCGCTCGTACTGTTTGTTTGAGCTGCGCCGCCCCTCCCGCACGATCCGCATCTTTTGCCCCGAAAAGCATAAGAACCTGGATGCGGTGGTGTGGTATTTTTCGGTGGAGATACAGGATCCGAAGGGAGAGACCCACGTCCTGCCCGGGCAGATCCGTGTCAACCCCAACGACCCAAGCATCCGCATGATGCGCGGCAAGCCGCGCTTTGTGGAGGTGCTGGAACGGGTCGAGCTGAACGAGAGCTTTGCATAATCACATAAAAAGCAAAAGGAGAGATCATTATGAAAGCATTTTTTGCAAAAGCACTTGCTTGGATGGTAGGGCATAAGGCAATTACGATTGCCGTGGCCGCCGTCCTTGTCGTGGGTGTTGCCTCGGCGGCGATCCTGCCCGGCGCCCTCCACGAGCATGCCTATGCCGAGGGCTGGTCGAGCGATGCCGACAGCCACTGGCACAGCGCCACCTGTAAGCATACCGAGGAAAAGAGCGACGTTGCCGCTCACACCTACGATAACGCTTGCGACACCACCTGTAACGTTTGCGGTTACACGCGGACGGTAGGCGCGCACGTGTATGACAACGCCTGCGATACCGCCTGTAACGTGTGTAGCGCGACCCGTACCGTAGAGCCTCACGTCTATGACAACGCTTGCGACACCGCGTGTAACGTATGTAACGCGACCCGTACCATCACGCACGACCACGCCGACACCTTAACGGCGGGCGATACCACGCACTGGTACGCTTGCTCGGTCTGCGGTGACAAGAAGGACGAGGCGGCGCACGTCTTTAATCAGACGGTTGCACACAGCGACTATCTGAAGGCCGCGGCCACCGCCACCGCCAAGGCGCAGTACTACATGTCCTGCGTGTGCGGCAAGGCATCGACGACCGAGTATTTTGAGACCGATAAGACGGCCGCCACCCTTGAAAGTATCCAGGATCTTTCCAAGACCTACGATAAGGTAGAGCTTCAGAACCCCACCTATGAAACCAACTCCGACGGTGCGGTTACCATCGAGTGGTACAAGGGCAACACCAAGCTGGATGCCAAGCCCGTGAATGCCGGTACTTATAAGGTAAAGGTCATTATCGCCGAGAGCGTAACCTTTGCCGGCACGAGCGCCGAGAAGGAATTTACCATTGCAAAGGTAGTCGTTACCATTCCTGCACTTGAAAAGGTGTACGACGGATATGGCGAGTTTGAATTTGTGTTTGAGGGACCTGCCGGTGAAGAAATTGACTGCTTGATAGATATCGGCAAAGCAAACGCAAATGCAGGCGTATACACCGATGTTGCGATTTCCCGCAATAGCGTAAGCTCTGAAAACTATGAGATCACCGCTACCACTGTAAGTGCTACCATTACGAAGTGTCTCGTTTGGGTAGAGAACGTTGAGTTTGTTTACGACGGCGAGAACGCCCACTACGGCGACTATGCAGTATCTGCGATTGCTTTCCAAAACGTAGTACCGGGTGAAACTATTAATGCATGTGACATTGTTTTCAAATTTAATAATAAGAACGTTGGCAGCAGCTTGACTGCTGTTGGCTATGACGACGGTATTACCGGTAATTACGAGTTTGACCTCTCGAAGTGCACGGCAAGCATCGTAAAGCGTTCCGTTTGGGCGACCGGCGCGGAATTCACCTACGGCAACTGTACCAACTGGACGGGTGAGGAATCTCCTAGTCAGATCGTGTTCCAGAATATGGCGAGCGGTGAAACCATGGATTCCTCTTTCGTGAAGTGGACGTTTGCTTCCAAGAACGTAGGCGCTGCGCTGACGGGTGTTGCGTTTGAGGACGAGGATGACGGTCGCTCTAACTATGAGATCGACTTCTCGAAGTGCACGGCAAGCATCATTCCCAAGGTAATTGATAACCTTACCTATGCATTTGAATACAACGGTGAGGAATATCATCAGGTTGTCATAAGCAAGAATGAGCACGACGGTATCATTGGCGATGACCAGCTCTTCCTTGAGGTCTGCTTTGTGACACCGAACGTCGGCGCGGCGCTTGACACGTCCGAGGAAACCGGCTTTGAGCCCGGCTTTGTGGACGAAAACTACGTGCTTGGCGAAAACTATACCTTCTCTGTCGTGCCCAAGGTAGTAACCCTCAAGGAGGGCGAGAAGATCGAAGCGACCGTGACGTATAACGGGCAGAAGCAATTTGCGCTGTCCGTAAGCTCCAATATGTTTGACGGATACGTTGACACTGATGCTGCAACACTGTGGCTTACGGCAACGCTTCCTTCTAAAAACGTGGGCGAGTACACTGACGGCGTTACCTTGAAGCCTTACGTTGGCAACCCTGCACTCGGTACGGCAAGCCAGAACTATGACTTCTCCGAGGTTGCGGCCACGGTCACCATTAAGCCTTTGACTGTATCCCTTTCCTCTTACGTCAAGGTTGAGTACAATGGAACGAGCGAGTTCACTCTTGCCACACCGTTTGACTTGACAAGTGCAAACACCGGTGGCGGTCAGGATTCTGTTTCGGACCGCGACGAGGTTTACATTACTTGGATTGAAACATCTAATGCTGATATCACCGACGAAACCTTTGCGATAGATTATACCCTTGGCGGTGCCGATGCTGGCAACTATGATATCGACGAGCTTGGTGTGGAGATCACCAAAAAGAAACTGACTAACCTTCATCTGTATATCACCAGCGATACTTATGAGAGCGGTGAGATTACGCTAATTGCCAAAGACGGCGTGGTTGCAGGTGAGGTGGTAAAGATTTCGATTACAGA